>NZ_JBFAJA010000090.1:0-58819 GCF_040654975.1 Dactylosporangium sp. NPDC050588
TGGGTCGCGGCGGCGCCGGAGCGCAGCGGAGGTGGCGCTGTGAGCGGCCAGCGGAGCGGCTCGGGCCGCTCACCGGCATGGCAGGTTGGGTCGCGGCGGCGCCGGAGCGCAGCGGAGGTGACGCTGTGACCGCCCCTGTCGAGCGTGTCCTGCCGACCGAGGAGGCGGCCGACCTCATCGGGCTCGTGCGGGAGATCGCCGACGGGGAGCTGGCGCCGCGCGTCGACGACTTCGAGGCCCGCGGCCAGTTCCCCCGCGAGCTGTTCCGCCTGCTCGGCCGGGCCGGGCTGCTCGGGCTGCCGTTCGACGCCGAGTACGGTGGCGGCGGCCAGCCCTACGAGGTGTACCTGCAGGTCCTCGAGGAGATCGCGGCCCGCTGGCTGGCGGTCGCCGAGGGCGTCTCCGTGCACAGCCTCGCCTGCTACCCGACCGCCGCGTACGGCACCGAGACGCAGCGCAAGCGGCACCTGCCCGACATGCTCGGCGGTGAGCTGCTCGGCGCCTACTGCCTGTCGGAGCCGCAGAGCGGATCCGACGCGGCGTCGCTCACCACCCGGGCCGACCCCGACGGCGACGGGTACACGCTCAACGGCACGAAGGCCTGGATCACCCACGGCGGCAAGGCCGACTTCTACGACGTCTTCTGCCGCACCCCCGAAGGCATCTCCTGCCTGCTGCTCGACGCCGGCACCCCCGGGCTGCTGCCGCAGGCACCCGAGCGGACCATGGGCCTGCGCTCCTCCACGGTCGCGCAGATCGTGCTCGACGGCGCGCACGTGCCCGCCGACCGGCTCCTCGGCGAGGCTGGAGGCGGGTTCAAGATCGCGCTGAGCGCCCTGGACGGCGGCCGGCTCGGCATCGCCGCCTGCGCCGTCGGCCTCGCCCAGGCCGCCCTCGACTACGCGGTCGCCTACGCCAAGGACCGCGCGCAGTTCGGCCGCCCGATCATGGAGTTCCAGGGCGTCGGGTTCATGCTCGCCGACATGGCCACCCAGATCACCGCGGCGCGGGCGCTGTACCTGTCCGCGGCGAGACTGCGCGACGCCGGCCGCCCGCACAGCGCGGAGGCCGCGATGGCGAAGCTGTTCTGCACCGACACTGCGATGCGCGTCACCACCGACGCCGTCCAGGTGCTCGGCGGGGCCGGCTACGTGCAGGACCACCCCGTCGAGCGGTACATGCGGGAGGCCAAGGTGCTGCAGATATTCGAAGGGACCAACCAGATCCAACGCCTCGTCATCGCCCGGTCGCTCTGAGAATCGTGCCTGCGCGCCGGGGCGGGCACCAGTTAGGGTTCGTGCCGTGGAAGAGACCGATCGCGCGATCGTGGCGGCCCTGGCCGCCGACGGCCGCCTGTCCTACACCGACCTCGCCGAGAAGGTGGGGCTGTCGGTGTCGGCGGTGCACCAGCGGGTGCGCCGCCTGGAGCAGCGCGGCGTCATCAAGGGCTACACGGCACGGCTCGACCACGACGCGATCGGACTGCCGCTGACGGCGTTCGTCGCGATCCGCCCCATCGACCCGTCGCAGCCCGACGACGCCCCCGACCGGCTGGCGAAGCTGCCGGAGATCGAGTCCTGCTACTCCGTCGCCGGCGAGGACTTCTACATGCTGCTCGTCCGGGTCGAGAGCCCGCTCGCACTGGAGCGGCTGCTGCAGGAGATCCGCACCGCCGCCAACGTCATCACCCGCACGACGGTCGTGCTGTCCACGCCGTACGAGAACCGGTCGCCGAAGATCTAGCGGCCGGTGCGGGCCCGGCTGATCGCGTCCCCGACCCCGCTGGTGTCGGACAGGTCGGGCAGGACCACGTGCGCGCCCGCCGCCACCAGCTCCTCGACCGTGTAGCGGCCGGTCGCCACCGCCACCACGCCCGCGCCCGTGGCGAGGGCCGCCTCGACGTCCAGCGGCGTGTCGCCGACGAGGACCGTCCGCAGGCCGTCGAAGGAGCGCTCGTACCGGTCCCGCGCCGCCGCCCTGGCGATGCCGACGAGGTTGGCCCTGACGGTGTGGCTCCAGCCGTACGCGCCCGCGTCCAGATCCAGGTGCTCCACCAGGCCGAACGGGCCGAGCTTCACCTCCGCGATCCGCCGCAGGTTGCCCGTCAGCACCGACTGCACCCCGCTCGCCGACATGACGGCGGCCAGGGCGCCCGGCAGCGCCCGGCCCCGCACCGGCAGGAGATGCGCCAGCTCGTCGAACGCCGTCTCCGCCGCGACCCGCAGCCCCTCCAGGTGCTCCTCGGACGTCGGCGCGCCGTTGAGCCGCAGCACGTCGTGCGCGATCGCCCGGTCGGTGCGGCCCGCCATCGGCGGCTGGTTGGTCACCGGCCGTCCGTACCGGCGAAAAAATGCCAGATCGTAGGCCTCACGACCGAGTCCATCGACGTCGACGAGGGTATGGTCAACATCCCAGAGCACCAGAACCTCGTCCACGAGACGCACTGTAGCGAAGCGAGGCAGAATGAGGCGGATGGGCGACATCGTCGTGGTGCGGCACGGACAGACCGAGTGGAGCGCCGCCGGGCGCCACACCTCGAGGACCGATCTCGACCTCACCCCGGCGGGTGAGCGGCAGGGCCGGGCACTCAGCCGGGCGTTCATGACGGCGGGCTTCGTCGCCGTCGTCAGCAGCCCCCGCCGACGCGCGCTGCGCACGGCGGAGCTCGCCGGCCTCACGGTCACCGAGGTCGACGCCGACGTCGCCGAGTGGGACTACGGCACGTACGAGGGGCTGACCACCTCCGAGATCCGGGCCGAGCGGCCGGACTGGGAACTGTGGACCGACGGCTGCCCCGGCGGCGAGACCCCGGAGCAGGTCACGATCCGGCTCGACCGTTTCCTGGCGCGGGTCCGCCCGATGCTCGTCGTCGGTGACGTCGCCGTCGTCAGCCACGGCCACGCCTCGCGCGCCCTGGCGTCGCGGTGGATCGGCGAGTCCGTCGCGTTCGGCGCGCGCCTCAGCCTCGACACCGCGACCCTTTCGACGCTCGGCCACGAGCACGACCTACCGTCGATCCGCACCTGGAACGCGACCATTTGAAAGACCGCCGATAAATAGGGTTGTCGCCGTCGTCGGCGCGCCCTATCGTATTCATCAACACCGGATGAAACACCAAGAGACAGGAGACGGGCCATGAAGCGGCTCCCCAGTGACGCGACGCGACGGCAGCTGCCGCGCGGTTGCGGGGAAGCCGTGTTCGGAGGCAATCTCCGCGGTTATCTCTGTGAGCGACTCCAGCAGCACCAGGGCAGGTGGAGCGGCTAGCATCCCGCTGGCACAGCACCCCGCCGCCCTTCCCGCACCCGGGACCGGGCGGTTTTTCTTTGCCCGCTCGCCGGCCGATGAATGCCGTTCTTTGACAACTCGATAGTGGATGACGCACGTCTATATGAATGTGCGAAATAGCGCCCGTGAGGCTGAGGAAGGTAGACCACTGGACTCTCAATCCGGAAGACCGGGTTCAACCCCCGGACGGGCGACGCAGCTCTGGTGAACTCGGCGGACACGCCGCTCTTCCACAGCGGAGAAACGGGGTCGGTGCCCGTGAGCTGTTCTGGGTGCCCGGGGAAGGGAACGCGAGGGGGACGCTCGCCTCCCGGGGCACCAGCACGTGCGGTTGTAGCTCAGTGGTCAGAGCGTCGCCTTGCCATGGCGAAGGTCCCGGGTTCAAGTCCCGGTTGCCGCTCCGTTGTTCCCCGGCCGGCGGGCCATCACCCCGCCGGCCCCTTGCAGGCTGGTGTAACCCGGCAACACATCCGGCTCTGAACCGGACATTGGGGGTTCGAATCCTCCGCCTGCAGCGCACGCCCCGGGGCTGTCCGGGGCGCCACGCCCTCGTGGTCCAAAGGTAGAGGCACGGCGTTGAGGTCGTCGTAGGTGCGCGTTCGAATCGCGCCGAGGGCACGCAGTTCACGTCTTCGTAGCTCAGGGGAGTAGAGCGCCAGGTTGCGGACCTGGGGGTCGCTGGTTCGAATCCAGCCGAGGACACGCAGTACAGCGCGCCGCTAGCTCAATGGGTAGAGCGGCTGGCTCTTAACCAGCAAGTTCGGGGTTCGAGTCCCTGGCGGCGCACTGCGGGGTGGAGGAGCTCGGTCGTCCTCGCCGGTCTCATAAGCCGGAGCATCGTGGGTTCGAATCCCACCCCCGCATCTCACGTGTACGACTGTGTATGCAGCATGGCGCGGTGGACGAATTGGGAGAGTCGCCCGGCTTTCACCCGGGACACTGTGCGGGTTCGAGGCCCGTCCGCGCTACGTCAGTCCGGTCCGGCGTCGCCCAATCGGCAGGGCAAACGGCTGTTAACCGTTCGGGTCCCGGTTCGAGTCCGGGCGCCGGAGCAACACCAGATCACGCGGGTGCGCCGACGTTGGAGAGTCGGGCTTGGCTGTAACCCAGGTGCCTACTGGCTCAGGGGGTTCGAATCCCTCCATCCGCACGCAGTACACACGCCTTCGTAGCTCAGTGGAGCAGAGCGCCAGGTTCCGAACCTGAAGGTCGCTGGTTCGAGTCCAGCCGAGGGCACGCAGCAGCACGACCGTATGCCCGAGTCAGGTCAGGGGGCCGCCTGCAAAGCGGTGCACGCCGGTTCGAATCCGGCTTCGGTCTCAGCAGGCGTCATCCACTGTGCGAGTGCGAAGATCGTTGCGGCGCGCATGTCGAAACCGCCGGGGTGGCTCCGTTCCCATGGTGACCGCCGCCGGACGCCGCCGCGCGACGTGAGGAGCCGGGGATGGCGAAGTACCTGCTGATCGTTGACTACAACGGCGGCGACGTGGACACGCCGATGGACGAGTGGACGCCGCAGGACATCGCGGCGCACATGGACTACTACGGGGCGCTGCGGCAGGAGCTGCTCGACAGCGGTGAGCTCGTCGACCAGCAGGCGCTGACCGGGCCGGAGCACGCGAAGGTGGTCACGTCCGACGGCGTCGCGGCGCCGGTCGTCACCGACGGGCCGTTCGCCGAGTCGAAGGAGCTGCTCGCCGGCTATCAGCTGGTCGACGTCGACTCGGAGGCCCGGGCGATCGAGATCGCCGCGAAGATCTCCTGCGTGCCGGGGCCGGGCGGGGTGCCGCAGCGGCAGCCGATCACGGTCCGCAGGGTGATGGACGCGGCCGACTTCGAGCTGCTGACGTCCGAGGTCTGAGCCGGTGAAGGACCCTGTCGAGGACCTGCTGCGCGAGCTGGCGCCGCAGGTCCTCGGCGCGCTCGCCCGCCGGTTCGGCGACTTCTGCGCCGCGGAGGACGCCACGCAGGAGGCGCTGCTCGCCGCCGCCACGCATTGGGACGGGATCCCCGACAACCCGCGGGGCTGGCTGATCCAGACCGGTTCGCGGAAGCTGCTCGACCAGCTGCGCGCCGACCAGGCCAGACGGCGGCGGGAGGTGCTCGCCGTCGAGCCGCCGCCGGTGGTGTACGAGCGGGACGACACCCTGACCGTGCTGTTCCTGTGCTGCCATCCGGCGCTCACCGAGGCGTCGGCGATCGCGCTGACGCTGCGGGCCGTCGGCGGGCTGAGCACGGGTGAGATCGCCCGGGCGTTCCTGGTGCCGGAGGCGACGATGGGCCAGCGGATCAGCCGCGCGAAGCAGAAGGTCCGCTCCCTCGACGCGCCGTTCCGGATGCCGGAGCGGCCGGAGTGGGCGTCCAGGCTGCGGTCGGTGCTCCACGTCCTCTATCTGATCTTCAACGAGGGGTACGCCGGTGGGGGCGGGGAGCTCGTCCGCGTCGACCTGTCCGCCGAGGCGATCCGGCTCGCCCGGATGCTGCGCGCGCTGCTGCCCGACGACGGCGAGGTCGCGGGGCTGTTGGCGCTGATGCTGCTCACCGACGCCCGGCGGCCCGCCCGCGTCGACGCCGCCGGTGACCTGGTGCCGCTCGCCGAGCAGGACCGGCGGCGGTGGCTGCGGCCGCTGATCGTGGAGGGCACCGCCGTGCTCGACGCGGCGTTCCGTGCCGGCGCGGTCGGCCCGTTTCAGCTGCAGGCCGCGATCGCCGCCCTGCACGACCGGGCGGCGAGCACGCAGGACACCGACTGGCCGCAGATCCTCGCCCTGTACGGGCTGCTGGAGCGCATGACCGCGAATCCGGTCGTCGCGCTGAACCGGGCGGTCGCGGCCGCGATGGTGGACGGCCCGGCGGAGGGGCTGCGGCTGCTGGCGGCCCTGGACGGGCGCCTGCCGGGCAGCCACCGGCTCGACGCGGTCCGCGGCCACCTGTACGAGCTGGCCGGTGACGCCGCGGCGGCGGCCGGGCACTACCGGGCGGCGGCGTCGGCCACGGCGAGCATCCCCGAGCGGCGGTACCTGACGATGCGCGCCGCGCGGCTCAACGCCGGCGGAAATGTCGTACCCGGGTCGTAGCGTGTGCGCATGGCAGACACGAACCAGACGGTGGCGGGCGACGGCGATGTCGGCGAGTTCGTCGAGGGGGTGGCCGACGAGCGGCGGCGCGGGGAGGCGCGAGGGCTCGTCGCGCTGATGGCCGAGGTCACCGGCGAGCCGGCGGTGCTGTGGGGCAAGGCGATCGTCGGCTTCGGCTCGCGGCACTACCGCTATGACTCGGGCCGGGAGGGCGACGTCCCGGCGGTGAGCTTCTCGCCGCGCAAGGCGCAGACGGTGCTGTATCTGACCGGCGGGGTGGACGCGTATCAGGACCTGCTGAGCCGGCTCGGGCCGCACACGACCGGCAAGGGCTGCCTCTACATCAAGCGTGTCGATGCCGTCGACGATGCCGTCTTACGCGAGATCGTGGGTCGTTCGTTCCACATGACCTTGTAGCAAGGGGTTCACGAGACATTCATACCCTGATATACGTCGATGCGTGACGTCACCCGTCACGGATGGACCCACTCAGGGAGGGCCAGTGAGAAGAAGCTTCGCGGCGCTGATCGGCGCCGTGCTCGTCGTGCCCGCGACGGCCACCGCCGCGTTCGCGGGACCCGTCGGCTCCGGCGGACCGGCCGTCGAGGTGTCCGGCGGCTCGGCCGGCACGGCCGCCGTCGACCGGGCGCTGCGGCTGCACGGTGCCGACGCGAAGGTCGCGTCCGGTGACGCGTTCAAGGTCTACCGCACCCAGGTGGACGCCGGCGGCGCCGCCCACGTGCGCTACACCCGCACGTATCACGGGCTGCGCGTCTATGGCGGCGACGTCGTCGTGCACACCGACGCCAAGGGCGCCTACGCGGGCACCTCCAACAGCCTCGACGCGCCGCTGCGGATCTCCGTCACCCCGTCCGTCGCGGCGGTCGCCGCGCAGCGCACCGCCAAGGCCGCGTTCGCCGGCAGCGTGACCGCCACCCGCGCGCCGCAGCTCATGGTCGACGCCTCCAGCGGCACCGGGCGGCTCGCGTGGGAGAGCGTCGTGGAGGGCTGGGCGCCGGACGGGCAGACCCCGTCCGTGCTGCACGTCGTCACCGACGCGACCAGCAACGAGGTTCTCGGCACGTGGGACGAGATCGAGACCGTGGCCGGCACCGGCAAGACCATCTACTCCGGCAACGTCAGCATCGACACGATGCTGAGCGGCAGCACGTACCGGATGAGCGACCCCTCGCACGGCAACAACACCGCCTGCGACATGAACAACACCACCTCCGGCACGTGCACCGTCTTCACCGACGCCGACAACACGTGGGGCACCAACGCCAACAGCAACCGGCAGTCCGCCGGCGCGGACGCCTACTTCGGCGCCGCGAAGACGTTCGACTACTTCAAGAACGTGCACGGCCGCAACGGCATCTTCGGTAACGGCGCCGGCGTGCCGTCGCGGGTGCACTACGGCAACGCGTATGTCAACGCGTTCTGGAACGGCTCACAGATGACCTACGGCGACGGCTCCGGCAACTCGCGGCCGCTGGTCTCCCTCGACGTCGCCGGCCACGAGATGAGCCACGGCGTCACCGCCAACATCGTCTCCGGCGGCCTCACCTATTCCGGCGAGTCCGGCGGTCTCAACGAGGCCACCAGCGACATCTTCGGCTCGATGGTCGAGTTCTACGCCAACACCGCCAGCGACCCGGGCGACTACCAGATCGGCGAGAAGATCAACATCCGGGGCAACGGGACGCCGCTGCGGTACATGTACAACCCGTCGCTGGACGGCTCGTCGCACAGCTGCTGGTCCACCAGCACCAAGAACGTCGACGTGCACTACTCGTCGGGCCCGGCGAACCACTTCTTCTTCAACCTCGCCAACGGCACCGGCAGCACCGCCTACGGCACCTCCCCGGTCTGCGGCTCCGCCCCCGCCGTCACCGGCATCGGCCGGTCGAAGGCCGAGCTGATCTGGTTCCGCGCCGTGAACCTGTACTTCACGTCCAACACGTCCTACGTCAACACCGCCAACCCGGGCAACACGGCCCGCGCCTACTCGCTGCGCGCCGCCGCCGACCTGTACGGCAACTGCTCCACCGAGTACAAGGCGGTCAAGGCCGCCTGGACCGCGGTCAACGTCGCCGGCAACGACGCCGCCTGCCCGTAGCGGGCAGCGTTTCAAGTCCAACGTCGGGGCAGGGCCCGGTCATACGGATGGCCGGGCCCTGCCCCGTCGCGGGGCTCGCGCCTGTCGATGACTCCCGTGCGCCGGCGATCTACCGCCGTTCCCGGTTCGTGCCGCCGGCGCTGGGCCTGGATGGGGAGTGGGGCATGGCGGTGGATCGCTTCCGGACGCTCGCGGAGGTTGCCGGGAGCGTCGCCCGAGCCAGTTGCCGACGTCGGTGCGGAGACTGCCGACGGGCTGCGATCTGCTTGTGAAAGGGTGAGGCCGGGGCTGGGGTACTGCCGATCGCGCGCGGCGGTGCGCAGCAGGATCGGCGGCTGACCGGGTGCGTCGGGTCACACGAAGCGAACGCTTAATCGTCTGTGTGGCAGAATATCTGCATGACCGACTATGGGCACGAGCTGCGCTTCGGGACGTTCCTGCCGGCCGAGGCGGCGACCGCCACGGAGACGCTCCGGCTCGCCCGGCTCACGGAGGAGCTCGGCCTCGACCTGACCAGTGTGCAGGACCATCCGTACCAGGCGCGGTTCCTGGACGCGTGGACGCTGCTGTCCGTCGTCGCGGCGCAGACCAGCACGCTCACCGTCTTCCCCAACGTCGCCAACCTGCCGCTGCGCCCGCCGGCCGTCCTCGCCCGGGCCGCCGCCAGCCTCGACGTCCTCACCGGCGGCCGGGTCGAGCTCGGCCTCGGCGCCGGCGCCTTCTGGGACGCGATCGCCGGCATGGGCGGCGAGGTGCTGACCCCCGGCGCGTCGCTCGAGGCCCTGGAGGAGGCCGTCGACGTCATCCGGGCGCTGTGGAGCACCGAGCGCAGCGCCCGCGTCGACGGCACCCACTACCGCCTGCGCGGCGCCCACCCCGGCCCGCCGGCCGCCCACCCGATCGGCATCTGGATCGGCGGTGTCAAGCCACGCATGCTGCGCCTCGTCGGCCGGCTCGCCGACGGGTGGCTGCCGAGCGCCCCGTACGTGCCGCCGCCGCAGCTGGCCGAGGCGAACCGGCGCATCGACGACGCCGCCACCGCCGCCGGCCGCTCCCCGGGCGACATCCGCCGCCTGTACAACGTGGCCCCCGGGCAGGCGCCCCTCGCCGGGCACCCGAGGACGTGGGCGGCGCAGCTGGCCGACCTGGCGCTGGGGGAGGGGATGAGCACCTTCGTCCTGATGGTGCAGGCGGGCGGGGACGGTGTGCTCCGCACGTTCGCCGAGGACGTGGTGCCGGAGACCCGCCGTCTCGTGGCCGCGGCCCGTGGCACCACCGACGCGCCCGTGCCGGCCGCCGCGCCGGAGGTGGTGTCCGTGACCGCGGCGGGCGAGGTGTCGGGGGCGGTCGCGCTGTGGGACGAGTCGCAGCGGCCGGCGGGGCCCGTGCCCGGGACGCCGCTCACCGCCGCGCAGCGGGCATCCGGGCAGCACCTGGTCGACGTGCACGACCACCTCCGCCAGGAGCTGGAGCAGCTGCGGGACCTGGTCGAGCAGGTCGCCGCGGGCGGCATGGACGTCGGCCGGGCCCGGTCGATGATCAACACGATGACGATGCGGCAGAACGCCTGGACCCTCGGCACGTACTGCGAGAGCTACTGCCGGGTCGTCACCACCCACCACACCATCGAGGACGTGAACCTCTTCCCGCGCCTGCGCGCCGCCGACCCGCGCCTCGTCCCGGTCGTCGACCGCCTGGAGGCCGAGCACCACGTGATCGCCGACGTGCTCGAGCGGGTCGACGCCGCCCTCGTCGCCATGGTGTCGCGGCCCGACGGCATCGCCGACGTCCGCAAGGCCGTCGACCTGCTCGGCGACACGCTGCTGTCGCACCTCGCCTATGAGGAGCGCGAGCTGGTCGACCCGATCGGCCGTCTCGGCCTCTTCTGACACCGCCCGCGGGAGGCCGCCTGCGGGAGGCGCCCGCCCGCGGCAGGCCCGCCCGCGGGACGTCAGAGGTCGACCCAGGCGTCCAGGCCGCTCGGGGAGACGCAGTGGACGCGGCCGCCCGGGTGCAGGGCGGGGTCGGCGGCGTACCGGTCGGCGAGCTCCCGCTCCGCCTCCACGGCGCCCGCGTCGGCGGCGAGCAGCCGCTCGGCGACCCAGTCGGCGAGCTCCTCGTCGACCTCGCCCCACTCGTCCCAGAGCAGCAGCTCGTCGCGCTGGCGGTGGGCGAGCTCGTGGCGGACCTGGTCGAGCAGGAAGCGGTGGCCGCGGTACGGGCCGACCGGATCCGCGCCGAAGTTGTCGGCGTCGATCTCCTCGCGGCGGTGCGCGGTCCACGCCTCGGCCGCGGTGATGAACTCCCGCACGTCGAACGTGTCGACGTCGGTCGTGGCGGGGTCGAGCTGGGCGTCGACGCGGACCCAGCGCTCGCCGTTCCAGTACTCGGCGACCACGTGGTCGTAGTGGAAGGCGTCGCCGAAGTAGCCGGCGAAGCCGATCCGGCTGCGGGCGGCGACCCCGCGGTGGCGCAGCGCGGCGACGGTGAGCAGGGTGAAGTCGCGGGCGCAGCCGACGACGCGGGTCTTCGGCTCGCGGGGCGCGCCGAGCGGGCGGGTGTGCCGGGACCGGTCCGCGGCGAGCATCCGCGACACCCACCGCGAGTCGACCTCGGCAAGTCGAACGCCGGAGAACGACAGGCCCTGCGCGAAGTAGTGCACGACGACGTTGCGCACGACGCTGACCAGGCCGGGAATGTCCGTCGGCAGATGGTTGAGCAGCGCGGCGTACGGACCCGGGTCACTGAAGGCGGACTGCGACCGGTACCGATCGACCATGCGCCTCAATGTACCGTCACCCGATGCGCATCGACGTTCGCGGGTTGACCTTCGAGGTGCACGCAAAGGGTCCCGCGGACGGCCCGCCGGTCCTGCTGCTGCACGGGTTTCCACAGGACAGCCGGGAGTGGGACGGCATCACCGGCGGGCTGCACGACGCCGGCCTGCGCACCTTCGCCCTCGACCAGCGCGGCTACTCCCCGGGCGCCCGGCCGGACGGCAAGCGGGCCTACCGGATGGCCGAGTGCGTCGCCGACGTCGTCGCCGTGCTCGACGCGCTCGGGCTGCCCGACGCGCACGTCGTCGGGCACGACTGGGGCGCGGTGGTCGCGTGGCAGGTCGCGGCCCGGCACCCGGACCGGGTCAGGACGCTGACCGCCGTGTCCGTGCCGCACCCCGTGGCGTACGCGACCTCGGTCCGCCGCGACGTCGCGCAGACACTCAAGTCGGCGTACATGCTGTTCTTCCGCACGCCGTGGCTGCCGGAGCGGCTGCTGTCGGCCCGCGGCGGCGCGCTGCTGCGCAGGATCGCCGGTGGTCACCCCACCACGGAGCCGGACAACCTGACGGGGGCGCTCAACTGGTACAGGGCGATCTCCGGCCACGACCTCAAGGGACTGGGCCCGGTCACGGTGCCGACGACGTTCGTCTGGAGCGACCGCGACGTGGCGATCTCCGGCCACGCGGCCCGCCGGTGCGCGGCCTTCGTGACCGGAGACTTCCGCTTCGTGACCCTGCGTGGCGTCAGCCACTGGATCCCCGACGAGGCGCCCGGGCCCCTGCTGGAGGCTGTGCTGGAGCGGGTCAGCCCCCGTCCACGGCGGTGAAGGGCTTCAGCGGCTGCTTCGCCGCGATCGCCGGCACCGTGACCCGCTCGACCACGTCGAACATGGCCCGGCCGAGCACCGCGTGCGCCTCGACGGCGGGGTGCGTCGCGCCGTAGTTGTCGAGGTCGCCGAGGCCCTCGGCGAACAGCCCGTAGACGAGGGCGGGCGCGCCGTCGGCGCCGAACATGATCCCGGCCTCGTGCCGGGAGGCGCCGAGGGTGTTGAAGTCCTGGCCGTACTTGGACGCGACCCGGCTGCGCTCCGCCGAGGACATGTTGCGCCGGATCCCGTCGTGGTAGCCGTTGATCCAGCGCAGGATGCCCAGCAGGAAGTCGCAGGAGGCGGGCTTCAGCAGCGTCTTCGTCGCCAGGCGCCACAGCAGGTCGTGGATCTCGCGGGGCGTGGTGTCGCCGAGGAAGAACCGGTTCGGGTTCGCGACCGGCTCGACCCTGGTGTGGGTGAAGCCCTTCGCGGCGAGGATCTCGTTGATCTCCAGGGCCGGCACGACCCGGCCGCACATGCGCACCGCGGTGTTGTCGGAGACGAGCAGCATCGCGGTGAGGAAGTTGGCGACCGTGATGTCGTCGCCCCACACCGTGTGCAGGAAGTAGATGCCGGTGCCGCCGAGGATGATGTCGGCCTGCAGGTCGAGCTTCTGGTCCAGCCGCAGCTCCCCACGGTCGATCTTGTCCATCACGGCGGTGGCGACGGCGAGCTTCTGCACGCTGTAACCCTTGGTGACGTGGTCGGCGTCGTCCTGGACGACCGGCTGCGGCACCCCGGCCGCGTCGACCAGCGCGATGTGGGCGTGCCAGGTGCCGCCGGCCTTGGCCTTCTGCCGCTCGTACACGCGACGGATGCGCTCGGAGGGTGACCCTGTCGCCGTCGTGGCCGCCTCCGCCGAAGCGGGTGAGCCGACGAGCGGGACGGCCGCGGCCCCGGCGCCGAGCGCGATGGCGGCGCGGCGGGTGAGCTTGTTCGTCATGGTCCGGACGCTAACCACACGCCATGACCGATTCAACATGACAAATCCCATCTGCTGCGCTTTCAACCTTTGACCGCCCTGCGGCGTCGTCCTTGTAGCGTTTCATCATGGACACAGCGGCGTCCCTCACCGAGGCACTTGCGGCCGTCACGTTCGCCGACCGGGGCGCCGACGAGGTCACCGGGCTGCTCGTCGAGGCGGTCGTGGCGTGGGCCGAGGGGCAGGGCTGGCGGACGTATCGCCGCGCCGCGAGCGTGTTGCCGTTGCCGCCACCGTACGAGCGTCAGCGCTCCGTCCTGGATGTCGCCTGCGCGCGGCCCGACGGCCCGCCCGTGGTGGTCGAGGTCGACCACGGCGACCGGCAGCGCACCGTCGACAAGCTCGCCGCCGAGGCCGCCGCCGGGCGGGTCGCGATCTGGGTGCGGTGGGGCACCGGCCGGCTCGCCGTTCCGGAGGGGGTGCTCCTGGTGGCGCTGCCGGTGACCGCGCGGACCGGCCTGCACGGGCGCGGCAGGCGGTTCTCCAGGGTGCCGGACCTGCCGGCCCCGGCGCACACGGCGGGCGGCGGGTCGTACACGGCGGAGGAGCTCGGCGCGAGCGGCGGTGCGGACATGGTGGAGGATCTCGGCGCGGGTGGCGGGTCGTCCCCGGCGGAGTCGTCCGCGGTGGAGGAGCGCGGCGCGGGCGGCGGTGCGGACATGGTGGAGGATCTCGGCGCGGGTGGCGGGTCGTCCCCGGCGGAGTCGTCCGCGGTGGAGGAGCGCGGCGCGGGCGGCGGTCCGGACACGGTGGAGCAGCTCGGCGGGGGAGGTGGGCCATCCACTGTGGAGGAGCGCGGCGAGGGCAACGGGTCGTACACGGCGAAGGAGGCCGAACAGGACCCGCCGGCACCGGAGCGCGGTGCGGGCGACGGGTCACCCACCGAGGAGGACCTCGACGGTGATGTGGCGCTGGTGCTGCGCGCCTACGCCGCGTTCGCGCGGGGCGACATCGACGGCGCGGTGCGGGACCTGGCGCCGGACGTGGACTGGGTCGAGCCGGACGAGTTCCCCGGCGGCGGGCACCACCGCGGGCCGGCGGCGGTCGCGGCGTACCTGCGTAACTCCTACGACGGCTGGGGCGAACTGCACTCCGAGCCGGTCGCGCACCGCCGCGGCGACCAGATCGTGATCGTGCACCGGGTGTGGGGCACGCTCCGCGACGGCACGCCGGCGTCGGCGACGGTCGCGGACGTGTTCACCGTCGAGGACGGCAAGGTCGTGCTGATGATGGCCTACGCGGACCCGGCGGACGCGTTCCGGTAGGCGGCGCGCTGCGGGCACGGGGCGTGGGCGACGCGGCCCTTGCCGCCGGTCTTCGCCGCGTACATGGCGACGTCGGCGTCGTGCATGAGCTCGTCGATCGGGACCTCGCCGTCCCACAGCGACACGCCGACGCTGGCCCGCGGGGTGAGCGTGGCGCCGTTGTGCTCGGTCGGGACCTGCAGCGCGGCGAGCAGGCGGCCGGCGACGGCGTCCACGTCCTCGCGGGCGTCCATGCCGTCGAGCAGGACCGCGAACTCGTCGCCGCCGAGCCGGGCCACGGTGTCGCAGGCGCGGACCCCGGCGAGCAGCCGCTCGGCGACGACGGTGAGCAGGTGGTCCCCGGCGGCGTGCCCGTGCACGTCGTTGACCAGTTTGAAGCCGTCGAGGTCGACGAGCAGCATCGCGACGGGCAGGCCGCTGCGGGCGTTGCCGCGGGCCGCGCCGAGCCGCTCGCGCAGCAGCGCCCGGTTGGCCAGGCCGGTCAGCCCGTCGTGGGAGGCCCGGTGGTGCACCTCCTCGAACACGCCGCGCAGCACGCCGAGCGTCTCGTTGAGCGAGCGCCCCATCTGGCCGACCTCGTCGGCGCGGTCCAGCTCGACCCGGCGGCTGAGATCGCCGCGGGCGACCCTGGCGAGGACGTCGACGACCTCCCGCAGCGGCCTGGAGATGGTGCGGGCGGCGAGCACCGACAGCAGCACCGCGGCGAGCGCGCCGATGGCCAGCAGCAGGCCCATCAGCTGGGCGGTGCGCACGCTGTTGGCCCTGGTCCTGCGGGCACCGTCGTCGACGGCGTCGACGAGCTGGGCGAGGAAGCTGCTGGCCCGGTCCTTGACGGCCCGGGCGATCGCCTCGGAGCGCACCAGCACGACGGAGGCTGCCTTGCGCTGCTCGCCCTCGCGGGCCGCGTCGAGCGCCGCGTCGCGGGCGGTGCGCCACATCGTGATCGTCGCGGCGAAGGAGCGCAGGCTCTCGTGTTCGGCGGCGGACAGCCCGATGACGGTCAGCGCCCGCACGTCGGTGTCGATGGCCTTGTCGGTCTCGGCGATGATCTCCGCGTAGCTGTCCCGGTAGAAGCCGGGCTCCGACAGGATGTACGACAGCACGGACTCCTGCTGGGAGCCGACGGCGGAGCGGACCGCGGTCATCCGCGCCAGGGCGACGACGTTGACCTTGTACTCGTGGTCCTGCTCGGCGACGAGCCGGCGCAGGTTGAGCAGGCCGACGACGCCGGACGCGGTGAAGATCGCGGTGACGACGAGCGACACACTCATGATCTTCGTGGCGATCCGGCGGTCAGCCGTCCAGCGCCGCATCCGGTCGTACACGCCGCTGACATCGGCTCGGGGCGACGGAAGCTAAGCGGGCCAGGTGGCGTCGACCCGGTGCAACGCGGTTGCCGTGGGGGTGCCCTTCACCCACGCGGTCATCTCGGTCCAGAACGAGCCGGCGCCGACGGTCGCGGGCATCAGGTCGGAGCCGTCGAAGCGGAACGTGACGGCGGGGTCGGCGAGCAGGTCCGCGGACAGCTTCGCCACCGGCGAGGTGAGCAGCGACCGGTCGAGGCCCTTGTTGGCGCTGACGATGTCGCCGCTGACGGCCCGGCGGTCGGCGAACTCGGGGGTGGCCAGGTAGGCGGCGAGCGCCTGGACCTCCGGGCGGTCGGTGAACGCGCCGGCGAACACCCCGGCGCCGAGGACCGGCCGGCCGGCCCCGGATCCCGCCGCGGGGTCGACCGGCGGCAGGTAGAACGCGAAGATGTCGCCGTCCTCGGTGATCTTCGCGGTGGAGGGCCACCAGGTGCTGTAGAACGACGCCTGCCGGTGCATGGCGCAGTCCTGCTGCAGGATCGGCAGGCCGCCCTCCTGGAACGCGGTGGTGGCGACGCTGTCGACGCCGCCGTAGCCGCCGTTGACGTAGGCGGGGTTGCGCAGGATCCCGCCGACGCGGTCGAGCGCGGCGACGACGGCGGGGTCGTCGAACGGGATCCGGTGCTCGACCCACCGGTCGTAGACGTCGGGTCCGGCGGTGCGCAGCAGCGTGTCCTCGAGCCAGTCGGTGACCGGCCATCCGGTCGCGGCGCCGGACTCGATGCCGGCGCACCACGGCTTCACGCCGTCGGCGGCGATGCGGTCGCTGAGCGTGAGCATCTCGGCCCACGTCTTCGGCACCGTGTAGCCCTTCGCGGCGAAGTACTTCGGCGAATACCAGACGAAGGACTTCACGTTGGCGTCGACGGGGGCGCCGTACAGGACGCCGTCGACGCTGCCGTAGCGCTTCCAGTCCGCGGAGAACCACCGGTCGACGTTGGCGACGACCTCGCCGCCGGCGGGCTTGAGGGCGCCGGCGCGGACCATGCTCGTCAGCAGGCCCGGCTGCGGGAAAAGGGCCAGGTCGGGCGCGTCGCCGGCCTTGACCCGGGTGGGCAGCGCGGTCTCGAAGTTCGCGGAGCCCGTGTAGTTGATGGAGATGCCGGTGCACGCCTGGAACGCCTCCCAGGCCTTGGCGAGCTTGTCGGCCTCCACGTCCCGGATCGACGAGGAGACGCTGACGGTGGTGCCGCGGTGGCCCTGGTAGCCCGCGTAGGGCGCGCAGGTGGCGGAGGCGGCCGGTCCGTCGTCGCCGCCACCGCCGCAGGCGGCCGCGGCGAGCACGACCGCGATCGCGACACCCCTCCGCAGCGTCCGCGAAATCCGCATGAATGCAGCATATGCGGTTGATTCGGTCAGGTGGGTCCGGTCGCCGTACAGGGTCGGCCGGTCGGCTCTGGACCGGTCGGCCGTTCGGTACGGACAAATACGGCTATTCCAGGGTGCAGGCGGGCAATCGCGGCTGTGAATGATTTCACGCCCGCCAACGTCGGGTGGATGCGGCGGTTAGCGTCGCCGACGGCCCTCATGACGGCCGGTAACCACATCGTCCGTTTCGCCCGGTACTTCGGGTCCGTCCGGCTTCCGCAGCGGCAGGCATCCCGAGACACGCATGAGAGCACCGGGCCGACCGTGGAGTCATCCTGAACGCACGCCAGCCCCTGCACCGCATCGCGGCCGGCACCGCCGCACTCGCCCTCACCGCCGTCTGGCTCGGCCCCTCGGCCGCCGCGGCCCAACCAGCACCACCGAACGAACTGAGCGTCGACTCGGCCGGCACCCTCGCCGACCAGGAGCTCCAGTTGGCCGCCTACGAGCGGGCCGACAAGGCCTACCGGACGCTGCGGCTGCAGACCCGCACCGCTCCCGGCGCCCACGACGCCGACACCCGCCCCGCGCCCCCGGCGCAGCCCTCGGTCAACGTCGCCAAGCCGGCGCCGAAGACGGCGGCACCGAAGAAGTCGACCGGCTCAGGATCGGGCGGATCCACCGTGAAGCCGCCCTCCGGCGCCGCCGGGACCGTGGTGTCCTTCGCCCTCGCCCAGGTCGGCAAGCGCTACGTGTACGCCACCTCCGGGCCGAACACGTATGACTGCAGCGGCCTGGTGTCGGCCGCCTATGCCCGGGTCGGGATCAAGCTGCCGCACCAGAGCGAGCAGATCGCCGCCCGCGGGCGGCGCGTGCCGTCCGGGCAGTGGATGCCGGGCGACGTCATCCACACCTCCGGGCACGTCGCCATCTACATCGGCGGCGGCAAGGTCGTCGAGGCCGCCAACCCCAGCGCCGGGGTGCGCGTCGCGCCGGTGCGGGGCGGCACCGCGTACCGCTTCCTCTGACGTCTCTGGCCTCGCCGGTGCCGATGTACCGGCGAGGCCCGAAACGCTCAACAACCGTCCTGCACCGCCGATGCACCCGGTGTGACCGCTTCTGGACGGCCGGCCCTGCTCGCGCCGGCACTCTGGCTCGCGGACCGGGTCCGCACCAGCACCCGTCTCGCGGTGCTCTGCGTGCTCCTGCTGATCCCCGGCCTGGGCGCGACCTGGGCGTACACCGGATCCATCAACCACCAGATCGACCTCACCGGCGCCGAGGTCGACGGCACCGAGGTGGTCCATCCGGCGCTGGACGCGATGGCCGACCTCGCCGCCGGCCGCACCCCGGACCTGGGCCGGCTGCGCACCGAGGTCGCCGGCCACCCGCGACTGGGCCTGTCGGACGAGATGAACGCCGTCACCGCGGCACAGGAGAAGCTGCCGGCGGCCGAGGCCATCGCCGCGCTCATCACCGCGGCCGGCAACACGTCCAACCTCACCCTCGACCCGGACCTCGACACGTCCCACGTCGCGGGCATCCTGATCGGGCTGCTGCCCGAGGCGATCCTGGCGGCCACCGGCGCGGCGGCCCAGGACACCTCCGCACCCCACAACGACCGCGTCGCGGCCCAGGCCGTCCTGGCCGGCACCCTCAACGGCACCGCCGGCGAGATCCGCGAGGCGGTGCAGACCGCGACCCGCAACACCGGCGACGCGTCGCTCGCGCAGCGACTCACCACGCTCGGCGCCGCCGCGGACGCCGTCGAGGCGCTCGGCGCCACCCTCACCGCCAAGCTCACCGAGCCGGGCCCGACCGCGTTCGACGGCGCCGCGGCCGTCGTCGCCGCCGTCGAACCGGCCATCGCCGCCCTGAACCGGCTGCTCGGCACCCGGCTCGACCACCTGCGCCAGGGCCGGCTGATCAACCTCACCGCCACCACCGCCGGCCTCGTCATCGCGCTGTGGCTCGCCGCGGCCGTCTGGTGGCGCACCCGCCACGACGTGAACCTCGCCTGCGCTGGCGTCGTCGCCACCGCCGACGGCGACCTCGCCGAGCGGGAGCTGCCCGACGGGCGCGACGAGCTCGGCGACCTCGGCCGGGCCCTGCGCAAGGCCCGCGGCCGCCTCGCCGAGCAGGACGCGGAGCTGCGCCAGGCCCAGCGCGTCCGGGAGGAACAACTGCACGCGTCGTTCGAACAGCAGCGGGAGGCGCAGCGGCAGCTCCGCGAACGCGCCCAGGGCGTCGTCGACGAGTCCGTCGGCGAGATCTCCCGCGAGCTGCGCGACGTCCGCGCGCAGGTCGACGCCGTCCGCGACGCCGCCCGCACCATCGACGAGCGCGTCACCGAGGCCGACCACGCCACCGCGTCCGTCGTCGAGCGGGCCCGGCGCGCCGAACAGGTCGTCGCCGCGCTCGGCGAGAGCCTCCGCCAGGTCGACGGCACCACCCAGCTCATCGCCGGCATCGCGGCGCAGACCCGGCTGCTCGCCCTCAACGCCACCATCGAGGCCGCCCGCGCCGGGGAGGCGGGCCGCGGCTTCACCGTCGTCGCCAACGAGGTGAAGGACCTCGCCGGCACGACGGCCCAGTCCACCGAACAGATCGCCGCCACCCTCACCACGCTGGAGCGCAGCGCCGCCGACATGACGAACACGATCGCCGCGATGGTCGCCGGCGTCGGCGGCATCGGCGACGCGACCGGCGTCCTGCGGCACGTCGCCGTCGACCAGCACAGCGTCGTCGACGTCCTGGACCGCCAGGTCAACGGCACGATGGAGCGCATCGAGAATATGTCGGCGCTCGCGGAGAAGCTGGAACGCCGCCACGCCGAACGCATCGCCGCCACCGGCCCCGTCCGTCTCGGCCTCGCCGGCGGGCGCGAGGTCGTCGCCGCCCAGCTGCAGGACCTCAGCCACGGCGGCCTGCGCTGCCAGGCCGACGGCACCCTCGACCTGCGCACCGGCGACACCCTCGACGTCGAGCTCGTCCTCGACGGCACACCCACCCGCCTGCACTGCCAGGTCGTGCACTGCATCGCCGGCGGCCCCCACACCGAGCTCGGCCTGCAGTTCCTCGCCCCGTCCACGGACATCGTCGAACGGATCCGCCGGCACATGAACGCGACCAGCTGAATTCGGGGTACACCACGACATGTCGAAATTCCTGCGCGTCACAGCCATCCTGACCGTGGTGTTGGCATCTGTACTGATGTCCGCGCCGGCGTCGGCCTCGCCCGTTTCGCCCGCTGTGCTGGATCTCCCCGAAGGGTTCCAGCCCGAGGGCATCGCGACCGGTCCCGGGCCCTTCGCATACCTCGGCTCCCGCGCGGACGGCCGCATCTACCGCGCCAACCTGGTCACCGGCAAGGGCACCGTGATCAGCCCCGCCGTCGGCACCCCGTCGCTGGGCATGAAGACCGACCAGCGCGGCCGTCTCTTCGTCGCCGGCGGCAACGCCGGCAACGCCCGTGTCATCGACCTGCGCACCGGCGCCGTCCTGCGCTCCTACCAGTTCGCGACCGCGCCCACGTTCGTCAACGACGTCGTGCTCACCCCGCGGGCCGCGTACTTCACCGACTCCAACAAGGCCGTCGTCTACCGGCTGCCGCTCGGGCGTGACGGCTCCCTGCCCGCCACCTTCGAGACGCTGCCGCTCACCGGCGACTTCGTCCTCGACCCGAACGGCCTCAACCTCAACGGCATCACGTCCACCCCGGACGGGCGCGCCCTGATCGCCGTGCAGTCCAGCACCGGCTACCTGTTCCGCGTCGACCCGGCGTCCGGCGTCACCGCCCGCATCGGCGACCTGGCCCTCGTCAACGGCGACGGCCTGCTCACGATCGGCCGCACCCTGTACGTCGTGCAGAACCGCCTCAACCTGCTCACCTCGGTGAAACTGTCGAAGGACGGCCGCGCCGGCACCGTCATCGCATCGGTGACCGACGCCCGCTTCGACGTGCCGACGACGGTCGCGAGGTTCGGCAACCGGCTCTACCTGCCGAACGCCCGCTTCACCACGCCGCCGACGCCGACCACCCCGTACACGGTCGTGGCCGTCCGTCTCTGACCTTTCGTCGGCGTCCGTCTCTGACGTTGATGTGTGCTGCCGCCACCGGACGCCCGGTGGCGGCAGCACGTCAGTCGTCCTGCTGCTCCTTCTTCTTGCGCTCCTCGTCCTTCTCGCGCTGCGTGGCGAGCTCGAGCGCGAGGACCGCGGCGAGGATCAGGACGTGGTTCTCCGAGTCGGCGATGCGCACCGCGTAGCTGTCGCGGATGCTCAGCCAGCGCTTCGACACCGAGGCGACCTCGCGGCCGTCGCGCTCCACCGTGTACTCGTGGTCGAACAGGTCACCGCTCATCGTCAGGTCGCCGTCGCCGGGCACGTCGATGGTGAACTTCTCGCGGAACGGCGTGAACAGCTTCTTGCGGACCTCCGCGGCGTCCTCGCCGGCGATCCTGATCTGGTACGTGGGCCGCAGCGCGATCAGCTGCCGGTGGACCGACGCGACCTCGGCGCCGTCGAGGTCCTCGATGACCAGCTTGTCACGCAGGCTCAGCACCTTGCCGTCGACGTGCAGCACCTTGCGGCCTGAGTCGTCGGTGATGTCGAAGTCGTCACCGATGTCGAAGAACCGTTCCTTGATGACATACATGATCCCGATTCTCCTCCGGTCGGGCGGTCTTTGCCTGGCGGGCTCTGTGGTCTCTTGCCCGGCGGGTTCCTCTGCGGTCAGGCGGTCTTTGGCCGGCGGGCGAGCGTCACGGTCGTGCGCAGGTCGAGGGTCGTGCCGCCGCCGAGGCCGTCCAGCGTCCGCGTCAGCGCGGCGAGCAGCGTCTCCTGCTCCTGCGGCGTCCTGGCCCGGAACGGGCCGAACGTGCGGACCAGCCGCAGGTACTCCGCCGTGGTCATCGGCAGCTCGCGGCCCATCTGCACCAGCTCCACGCCGGTGAACAGGCCCGCCGACGCGATGTCGTCCCGCGCCCAGGTGTCGGGCCGCGGCCGCACGCCGTCGTCGGGCAGCGACCGGAACGCGGCGTCGATCGCGGCCTCGTGCGCCGGGTCGGCGTACGCGTACCGGTGCCCGAACACGGCAAGGGTCCCACCGGGCGTGATCGCGTCGAACGCGCGCTTGGCGCGTGTTTGCGGGTCGAGCCAGTGCCACGCCATCGCGCAGCCGAGCAGCGACACCCCGCCCGGCGGCGGCACCCACCGTTCGAACGGCGCCACCACCGTCACCGTGGGAAACCGGGCCTGGAGGACCGCCGCCATCCTCGCGTCCGGCTCGACGCACGTGACCGGCGCGCCCAGCCCGAGCAGCACCGCCGTGCCGTGCCCGGTGCCGGCGCCGATCTCCGCGACCGTCTCCAGTGGACGCTCCACATAGGACCCTATCGCCGCGCCGACCTCCGGCGGGTAGCCCGGGCGGGCGTCGTCGTACACCGCCGCGACCTCACCGAACCGGTTTCCCGTGCCATGCATGTCTCAGATTTTGTCAGACCCCGGTGGTAGGACTGTGGCATTGCTCCGGGCTCGCAATTCGCTGAGTTCTCTCAGGGCGGGCACCCAGTGCTCGCCGTAGCGGTGGTGGAGGTCGGGCAGCTGCCAGTCGTCGCCGGTCACTGTGCCGCGGCACAGGGCCGAGCCGCAGCCGCACGGCATGGTGAAGCCGGGGGCGGCGGTGCTCGTCGCGTAGTCGTTGGTGAGCTCCTCCCCGGCGTCGATGTCGCGCCGGGCGGCGAGCGTGTAGGCGTCGACCCACCACAGGTTCGGGTCGCAGCTGTGGTTGCCCTTGCCGTTCGGCCTGCCGGGCGGCACCACGAGGTGCAGCGTCCCGCTCACCGTGATCGTGTCGATGTATGGGCTGCCGGGCCTCCGGGCCGCTTCGGCGAGCATGTCGCTGATCTCGGCCCAGGTCACCAGCCGCCCACCGAGCCGCGACACCGCGGTGCCCGCGGGGATCCTGGCCCGGGCGAAGAGCCCGTCGCCGGCGATCCCCGACACGCCCACCTCGACGTCGGGGTGCAGCCAGCAGTCGGGTTCGGGAGCGTCCACCATCCCGCAATCCTGTCGCATCGGGCTGGGGTGCCGCAGCGTGTGGATGGGTCGGCGTCGACGAGGTTTGCGGCGCTCGTCCTGCGGTCCGGATGCGCCCGGTCGGTGCAGCATGTGTGCGGTGTTCTCCTGTGGACGTCTCTTGTGGACGTCTTCTGGGGACGTCTTCTGTGGACGCGGTGGTGTTCGTCGGCCCCGGGAGGGGCGGTGGCGGGACGGCCCGAGGGGTCATGGCGCCGGGGTGGTGGTGATGTCGTGCCACAGGTGGAGGTGGCCGTTGCCGTCGGCGGCGGCGAGGGTGGTGCCGTCGGGGTGGAAGGCGAGGGCGTTGACGAGCCGGGTGCCGGTGTTCAGGAAGCGGGGGTCGGGGGTGCCGGGCGCGGGGCGCAGCTTGATGATGCCGCTCGCGCAGCCGATGGCGAGCACGTCGCGGCCCCAGGCGAGGGACAGGACCCGGCGGCGGCCGCCCGGGTTGCGGGAGCCGGTCAGGGTGCCGGTGGCGACCGTCCCACAGGCGGACCACGCCGCCGAGGCCGCCGGCGGCGAGGGTGGTGCCGTCGGGGGAGTAGGCGAGCGCCATGACCTGGGCGCGGTGCCGCGCAGGGTGGCGCGGCGGGTGCGTGACGGCACGTCCCACAGCAGCACGGAGCCGTCGAAGCCGGCGCTGGCGAGGGTGCGCCCGTCGGGGAGAACAGCACCTTCTCGACGTGGCCCGAGTGCCCGGTCAGCACCGCGAGGGGGTCACCGGTGGCGGCGTCCCACAGCCGCACGGTCAGGTCGATGCCGCCGTGGCGACGAGCCGGCCGTCCGGCGAGACCGCGGCGGACTTCAGCGGCGCAGTGTGGCCGGACATGGTGGTCAGCTCCGCGCCGGTGGCGGCGTCCCAGGGTTGGGCGCGGCCGTCGGCGCTGCCGGTGACGATGCTCCGGCCGTCGGGGGTGAACGCGACCGCCATGACCCAGCCGCCCGGCGCCGGCCGGTCTGCCCCGGTGTCCTCGCCGGTCCGTGCGTCCGCGATCCGCACCGTACAGTCGGCGCCGCCGGTGGCGACCAGCGTGCCGTCGGGCGAGAAGGCCACCGCGGCCAGCCCGTCCTGCCGCGGGTCCACGGACACGTCCGGCAGGCGGCCCATGCCGCGGTAGGAGTCCTTGACGAGCTTCGGGTAGCCGACGAACCCGAGCAGGAACACGGCCACCCGGCCGGCGGTGGAGTCCAGCTGCGTCATCCACCACACGGCGCCGACGGGCAGGATCACCCCGAATATCACCCCACACATACACAGGGATGCTGATAGTTACCAAGGTGATCGTCAATGGCCGGGAAGAGGTGTCGGACACATCCCGGACAGCAGACACCGGACAGTTGCGCGGGTGCAGGAGAATGGCCCGGGCGTGATCACAGGTAGATCACGTTCACTGGGTGCCGCCAACCGCGCGGCGGGGGGAATGCGTCGGAGGTTGTGTGAGCCCAACTCTCGGCGGGGTGACGGGGCCCGCCCAGCGGGCGACCCTGCCCACGATCCCGCGTCAACCTGTCCAGCCCGGCGGTGTTCGTACACCGGCGGCGACGACAAGCCGGAAGACCCGGCTCGTCACGGTCGGGGCGGTCATCGCCGGCCTGGCGGTCCTGCTCCTCGGCTACCTGCGCATGGCGCGGGCCACCCCCACCAACAGTGACGCCGCCGCCAACGCCCTGCAGGCCTGGGACATGCTGCACGGTGACGTGCTGCTGCGCGGCTGGACGCTCAGTGACGTGTCGTTCTACAGCACGGAGCTGCTGCAGTACGCGCTGATCGAGCTCTTCTTCGGTCTCGACCAGCGCGTCGTGCACGTGGCGTCGGCGACCACCTACCTGCTGCTGATCGTGTTCGCGTCGCTCGCCGCCAAGGGCGACGCGACCGGGCGCGCGGCGTGGGCGAGGGTCGCGGTGGTCGTCGCGACCCTGCTCGTGCCCCAGCCGCACGGCGGGTGGGCGGTCGTGCTGTACGCGCCGGACCACACCGGCACCGCCGTGCCGCTGCTGCTCGCGTGGCTGCTCGTGGACCGCAGATCGGCGACGCCGCTGCGCCGCTGGTGGCCCGTCGGGGTGCTGGTCGTGCTCGCGCTCGCGCAGGTCGCCGACCCGCTGGCCATGTTCATCGGCGCGGTGCCGCTCGCGCTGGTGAGCGCGGCGCGGCTGATCCGCGGGCGGACCTGGCGCGGCACCGACGCGCACCTGCTCGCCGCCGGCGCCGGGTCGATCGTGCTCGCGCACGCGCTGCTCGCCCTGGTCTGGTGGGCCGGCGGCTTCTCGGTGCACTCGCCGGTGGCGCGCTTCAGCCCCGTCGCCGAGCTCGGCGACCACGTGGTGACGGCGGTGAACGCGACCGCACACAACTACGGCGCGTACCTGCCGGCGCTGGACGGGCCGCTCGCGCTCGCCGCCGGGCTCGTCAACCTGGTGCTGCTGCTGCTCGTCGTGGCCGCGCTCGGCGCGACGGTGGTCCGGTTCTTCCGCACTTCCCGGACTTCCCGGACTTCCGGGACTTCCGGGGACGGCATTTCCGCGGACGGCACCTCCCTGGAGGGCGATGACCGGGTCGCGCAGGTCCTGACGGCCGCGATCCTGGTCAACCTGGCCGCGTTCATCGCCTCCACGCAGGCCGGCGACATCGGCAGCGCCCGGCAGATCGTCGCCGTGCTGCCCTTCGGCGCGGCCCTCGCCGCCAGGGTGTGGGGCGATCGGCTCCTCACCGCCGCCCCCGCCGTGCGGCGGATCGGGGCCGTCGCCGGCGTGATCCTCGTCGTCGCCTTCGCGACCCAGTCAGCCGGCGCGAAGCCGCAGCCGCCGGAGGCGCACGAGGTCGCGGAGTACCTCGTCGCGCACGACCTCCGGTACGGGCTCGGCAGCTACTGGGGCTCCAACGTCATCACCCTCGCCAGCAACGGCCGGGCGCAGGTCGCGCCGGTGATCGGCCCCGACATCCGCTCGTACCGCTGGGAGTCCGACGCCGACTGGTACGACGCCACCAAGCACGACGCCCGGTTCCTCGTCATCGACCTGAAGCACGCCCGGTACGGCACGGTCGACGCCGCGGTCACGCAGTTCGGCGTGCCCGTCGAGCGGCACGACTTCGGCCGGTGGGCGCTGCTCGTCTACGACCACAACCTGCTCGCCGGCCTGCCGGCACAGTGCGGCGGCCTAGCTGCCGCCACCCACACGCACTGCCCGCCCCTGTCCCCGAAGATTCCCGGCGCCGGCCTGCTGGACTGATGACCGACCCCATGGATGGCTGGCCTGCTGGACTGGCAGCCGATCCCGGCGCCGGCTTGTCGGACTGTTGGCCGACCTCGTGGATGGCTGTTCCCATGGCCGGCTCCCGTGGTCGGCCGCTGAGCTGACGGCCGGTCCCGGCGCCGGTCTGCTGGACTTAGTTGCCGGCCCCGTGGGTGGCCTGCTGGGCTGATGGCCGGTTCCGTGGGCGGTCTGCTGGCGGATGCCGGCCGTCCACGTGCCGAGCTCAGTGGTCGCGTTTCGCCATGTGCAATTCCTGGACTGATGGCTGATGTCGGTCTTCTGGGCTGATGCCGGTCTGCCGGGCTGATGGTGGATCTCGTGGGCGGTCTGATGGCGGATCACGTCAGATCGCCCCGTGAGATCAGATCGCTGTGAGATCGGACTTGGTGCTTGGTTCCGGTGGCGCGCCGACTAACCCACCTTAGCACCACCGAAAAAATTCCTTGTCGGTACTGCACCGACCGTAACTCCCCGCCGTCAGTGCGTCAAGCGGCGGTCCGATCCCGGTGGTGGGTGGACGCTTGTCGGGCGCCGAAAGTTTCGGGGGTATTTCGGTCCTGCTTCCTGGGGTGTACGGTCCCCATCACTGTGTTGCCGTTCGAAAGGTTGCGGCATGGTGACGAAACGGCCGACGATGGCGGAGATCGCGCGGGAGGCCAACGTGGCGATCTCCACCGTGTCCAAGGTTCTCAACGGGCACACCGACGTCTCGAACGCGACCCGCAAGCACATCGAGCAGCTTCTCGCCGACCGCGGCTACCAGCGGCCGCACGCGTCTCGTCGGCCCGGGCGCCGCAGTGACCTGGTCGACCTGGTCATCAACGAGCTCGACAGCGTCTGGGGGCTGTCGATCCTGACCGGGGTCGAGGAGGTCGTGGAGGCCGCGGGCCTCGGGCTGGTGGTCTCCGCGGTACACAACCGGGAAAGCCTGACCAGACGGTGGCTGGAGTCGCTGCTGGCCCGCGGGTCACAGGGCGCGATCCTCGTGCTGTCCGAGCTCAGTGAGCACCAGCGGGCCGAGCTGGCGCGCCGGAGCATGCCGTTCGTCGTCGTGGACGGGGTCAGCCAGCCGCCGCCGGACGTGGCGTCGATCGGTGCGACCAACTTCGCCGGTGGGTACGCCGCGACCGAGCACCTCGTGGGGCTCGGGCACCGGCGGATCGCCGCGATCGGCGGGCCGGAGCAGCTGCAGTGCACCCGTGCCCGCATCGCCGGCTACCGTGCCGCGCTTGAGTCGGCCGGGATCGCCGCGGACCGGCACCTGGTGCGGTACGGAAACTTTCACCACGACGGCGGACTGCGGGCGATGGCCGGCTTCCTGGCGCTGCCGGACCCGCCGACCGCCGTGTTCGCCGGCAGCGACCAGCAGGCCACCGGCGTCTACGAGGCGCTGCGGCAGGCCGGGCTCGGCGTGCCGCACGACGTGAGCGTGGTCGGCTTCGACGACCTCAACTTCGCCGAGTGGACCGCGCCGCCGCTGACCACGGTCCGCCAGCCGCTGCACGAGATGGGTGTCGCCGCGGCCCGGACCCTGCTGCGCATCATCGCCGGTGAGCGCCTCGAGTCGACCCGGATCGAGCTGGCCACCCGGCTCGTGGTCCGGGAGAGCACCGCCGCGCCGGCGATGGTGCCGCTGTAAGAGTCGACGACGGGTGCCGCTGTAAGGGTCGACGACGGGTGCCGCTGTAAGGGTCGACGACGGGCGCCGCTGTAAGGGCCGGCGACGGGCGCCGCTGTAAGGGCCGGCGACGGGCGCCGCTGTAAGGACCGTCACGCTCGGTATACGGGACAGGGGGCTGACGGGGTGCCGCGGGCGGCGGACGATGGCGGGTATGGGCAAGGTCTACGAACGTATCGACGGCCGGCTGCGGGCCTTCATCGAGGCGCAGCACATCTTCTTCACCGCGACCGCGCCGCTGTCCGGCGACGGCACCATCAACCTGTCCCCGAAGGGGCTCACCGGCTCGTTCGCCGTCATCGACGAGCTGACCGTCGCCTACCTCGACTTCGCCGGCAGCAACGCCGAGACCGTCGCCCACCTGCGGGAGAACGGGCGGATCACGCTCATGTGGTGCGCCTTCGACGGCCCGCCCAACATCGTGCGCGTGCACGGCCGGGGCGAGCCGGTGTTCCGCGACGACCCGCGCTGGTCCGGGCTCGTGGCGCACTTCCCCGGCATCGACACGACCCAGCACGGCCTGCGCGCGATCATCGTCGTGCACGCCGAGCTGATCCGCGACACGTGCGGCTACGCGGTGCCGTTCATGACGTACGACGCCGACCGTGACCTGCACGGCAAGCGCTTCGCGCGGGAGGACGACGCCTCGCTCGGCGCGTACTTCGAGAGCAAGGAGCACGTGGGGGTCAGCATCGACGGGCTGCCGGGCCTGCCGCTGCCACTGCCGCCGACCCCCGTTTGAGGTAAAGGACGGAACCTGTCCGCAATGGTCGGCAGGATGGACCCTGACAAGCGAAACAAGCGATATCAAGGGGTCCAGTCATGCCGGGTAACGTGCCTCCGGTCGCCGACGAACGTTCAGGTCTGCTCGCGTTCCTCGACCAGCAGCGCCAGGGCGTGCGCAACGCCGCCTTCGGGCTCACCGACGAGCAGGCCCGGCTCGCGCCGGCCGCGAGCACGCTGAGCGTCGGCGGGCTCGTCAAGCACCTGGCCCAGATGGAGCGCAACTGGGTCGCGACGATGCTGCAGCGGCCCTCGCCCGCCGTCGACTACGAGGACGGGTTCGTGCTGCGCGCCGACGAGACCCTCGCGGACGTCCTGGCCGACTACGTGAAGGCCGGCGAGGAGACGGCCGCGGCGGTCGCCGGGATCGCCGACATGGGGCAGCCGGTGCCGGTGCCGAAGGGCGTGCCGTGGTTCCCGGACGACGTGGACGCCTGGTCGGTCCGCTGGGTGCTGCTGCACCTCATCGAGGAGACCGCCCGCCACGCCGGCCACGCCGACATCGTCCGCGAGGCCGTCGACGGCGCCACCTGCTGGCCGCTGATGGCCGCCGCGGAGGGCTGGCCGGCGACGCCCTGGGTGCAGCCCTGGCAACCCGCCACCGGGACCGCGCAGCCCGTCTAGCCTGGGGTTCATGGCCGTCCTCCGAAGCGCCCCGGCGGTGGCCGGGGCAGTGGTCGCCGCCGTCGCCGCGAGCGGTGCCGCGATGCTGGCCGGGTCGGGTCACGGCGCGCCGGCCGGTCCGTCCCTCGCCGCCCAGGTCGCGCCGGCCCCACCGCCGCCAGGACCGTCCGGCCCCGGATCCGCCCCGCCCGACGGCTCGCCGCCTGGCCCGCTGGACGGCTCGCCGGGCGGTTCGGTGGCGCCGTCCGGGCTGGCGACGGGGCCGTTCGCCGGCGCCGTGACCGGGCCTGCGCCGCCGTCGCCGTCGATGGAGCCGCCGTCGCCCGGGGCGTCGCCGTTCGCCTCAGGTGCCGCCTGGGGCGCCGTGAACTGCGCGGAGGTCCGCATCCGCTTCGCCGGCGGCCCGCCGACCGACGCCGGTGGCCCGCTCGTGCCGTTCGGCGCGACCACCGTGACCCGCTGCGAGACGCCGCTGGCCAGCACGGCCCCCGTGGTCACCGGCCTGACCCCGCCGAAGGTCCTCACCACCGGCGTCGACCGCCTCACCGCGATCCTCAACGCGCTCCCGGCCGTCCCCGCCGACCAGGCCTGCCTGCCGATCACCCTGCCGGTCCAGGTCAGCCTGGTCTTCACGTTCCGCGAGCAGCAGCCGCTCGCGGTCGTCGTCGACCCCACCTGCTCGGCGCTGATCGCGGGGGACCGGGCCAGGTCGTACACCACGATGAACCCGCTACCGGTCTTCGACGCCCTCTTCAGCGCCCAGCCCGGCGTCACGCCCTCCGCACGGCGATGACCGCACCGTCCGGGCCGAGGACGACCCGGCCGCCCAGCGGGGCGTCCAGGACGAGCGTGTGCTGGGCGTAGCGGAGCACGTCGTCGGAGGCGCAGTCGTCGCGCGTCGGTCCGGGCACGACCGACCCGGTGCCCGCGGCGCGCAGCCCGACGGCGACCGCCGCCGGGGTGGCCACCGCCTCGGCGGTGAAGGCGGTGAAGGCGGTGAAGGCGACCACGGGCCTGCCCGGGCAGGCCCCGCCGGCGGGTGTGGGCAGCGCGACGGTCAGCGTACGGTCGTCGCCGGCGATCACGGCGGTCGTGCCGGCGTCCGGGTTCTCGCCGGGCCGCCACAGCGCCGCCGGGTCGACGGCGGGCCACGCGATCGCGCCGAGCACGCCCGGCCCGGAGAACTGCCACGCGGGCAGGACCAGCGGCCCCCGGTCGGTGGGGAACGTCGCCGGCGCGTACCTGACCTGGTCCAGCACGAGCACGGGGTCGGCCGAGCCGGCGAGGGGGCGGGCCAGCGCCGCGACGGCCGCGGCGGCGCCGATGACACCGAGCTCGGCCGGCCCGTCCGGCAGCGCGACGGTCGCGGTCGCCGGCCCGGCGGGCAGCGTGGCGGTCACCCTGAGCCGCTTCGCCGCGAAGGCCTGCTTCGCGGCGCCGTCGGTGAACCCCGCACCGGCCGACGCCGGGTCGCCGAGCAGCACGACCGGCCGCGGTCGCCGCCCGGCCGGAAAGTCCGACCAGCGGGCGAGCGCGCCGCGGTCGGGACCGTCCGTGCCGACGACGAAGGGCGGTGGGCCACCCCGCCGGAAGTCCGGCCCCGCACAGCCGGCGAGCAGCACGACGACCGACGCCACCACGGCGACCGCTGCCGTCCGCGCCGTCATCTTGCCAAGAGGCCTGCGGCGGGCCTCACGGGTTGAGCGCGGGTCAGCCGAGCTTGAGCCACAGGGCGCCGAGGGGCGGGATGCGGAGCTCGGCGGAGGCGGGCAGGCCGTTCCACGGCTTGGCGGTGGCCTCGACGGCGCCGAGGTTGCCGACGCCCGAGCCGCCGTAGATGTCGGCGTCGGTGTTGAGGATCTCGGCCCAGCGGCCGGCGAAGGGCAGGCCGACGCGGTAGCCCTCGTGCGGGTGGGCGGCGAAGTTGACGACGACGGCGACCGCCGAGCCGTCGGCGGCCCAGCGCAGGTAGGAGAAGACGTTGCCGCCGGAGTCCTCGTTGTTGATCCAGCGGAAGCCGTCGGGCGTGACGTCCTGGCTCCACAGGGCCGGGGTGCGCTGGTAGACGGTGTTGAGGTCGCGGACGAGGCGCTGCAGGCCGGCGCGCTGCGGGTCCTGCAGCAGGCCCCAGTCCAGGCCGCGCTCCTCGCTCCACTCCTGCTCGTCGCCGAGCTCGCAGCCCATGAAGAGCAGCTGCTTGCCGGGGAAGGACCACATGTAGGCGAGCAGCGCCCGGGCGTTGGCGAGCTTCTTCCACAGGTCGCCGGGCATCTTGCCGATGAGGGAGCCCTTGCCGTGCACGACCTCGTCGTGGCTGATCGGCAGCATGTAGTTCTCGCTCCACGCGTACACCGTGGCGAAGGTCATCTGGTTGTGGTGGTACTGCCGGTAGACCGGGTCCTTGGCGACGTAGGTCAGGGTGTCGTGCATCCAGCCCATGTTCCACTTGAAGCCGAAGCCGAGGCCGCCGGAGTCGGTGGGGCGGGTGACGCCGAGCCACGCCGTGGACTCCTCGGCGATCATCATGATGCCGGGGTGGTGCTTGTAGACGGTCGCGTTCGCCTCCTGGAGGAAGGAGATCGCGTCGAGGTTCTCCCGGCCGCCGTACTGGTTCGGCGCCCACTGGCCGTGCTCGCGGGAGTAGTCGAGGTAGAGCATGGAGGCGACGGCGTCCACGCGCAGCGCGTCGGCGTGGAACTCCTCGCACCAGTAGAGGGCGTTGGCGACGAGGAAGTTGCGGACCTCGGCGCGGCCGAAGTCGAAGATGAGCGTGCCCCAGTCGGGGTGTTCGCCGCGCCGCCAGTCGCCGTGCTCATACAGCGGCGTGCCGTCGAAGCGGGCGAGGGCCCAGGCGTCCTTCGGGAAGTGCGCCGGCACCCAGTCGAGGATGACGCCGATGTTGGCCTGGTGCAGGCGGTCCACGAGGTGGCGGAACTCGTCGGGGTGGCCGAAGCGGGCGGTCGGCGCGTAGTAGCCGGTGACCTGGTAGCCCCACGACCCGCCGAACGGGTGCTCCATCACCGGCAGGAACTCGACGTGGGTGAAGCCGAGGTCGGTGACGTACTCGGTGAGCTGGTCGGCGAGCTCCGTGTAGGACAGGCCGGGGCGCCACGAGCCGAGGTGCACCTCGTAGACGCTGATGGGCGACTCGTGGTTGCGGCGCTCGGCGCGCTGGGCGAGCCAGTCGGCGTCCTTCCAGTCGTACGTCGAGCGGTAGACCACCGACGCGGTCGCCGGCGGCACCTCGGTGTGCTGCGCGAGGGGGTCGGCCTTCTCGACCCAGCCCTCGTAGGGGGTCAGCAGCCGGAACTTGTACCGGTTGCCGGCCTGCGCGCCCGGCACGAACAGCTCCCAGACGCCGCTGCCGCCCAGCGACCGCATCGGCCAGCCGTCGTGCGGGCCCCAGCCGGTGAAGTCGCCGATGACCCGGACGCCGCGGGCGTTGGGCGCCCACACCGCGAACGCGACGCCGCCGGGGCGGGTCTGCGCGCCGAGGACCGTCCACAGCCGCTCGTGCCGGCCCTCCTGGATGAGGTGCAGGTCGAGCTCGCCGACGGTCGGCAGGTGCCGGTACGGGTCGTCGGTCAGCACCCCGTCGGCGTCGATGCGGTAGTCGGTGACGACGCCGGGCAGCTCGATCTCGAAGACGCCCTCGTCGTGCACCTGGCGCATCGGGTGGCGCTCGTCGTCGACGACGACCGACACGGTGCCGGCGCCGCGGCGCATGGCCCGGACGACGGTCGTCTCGGCCCCGGAGCCGGCACCGGTGCCACCGCCGGGGTGGGCGCCGAGGACGCCGTGCGGGTCGTGCGAGCGGCCGGCGATGAGGTCGTCGAGATTCATAAGCTCCGTCACCTGGGTTCCGTCAGAGAGCCGTTGACCAGCCGCTCGATGGACTGCAGGGGGATCCGCAGCCAGGTCGGCCGGTGCCGCGACTCGTAGGCGGTCTCGTAGACCGCCTTGTCCAGCTCGTAGGCGCACAGCAACGCCTGATCCTCGCGGGGGTCGTAGCCGGCAGCCGCAGCGTAGCCGTCGCAGAATGCGGCGCGGTTACGGTCCACCCACTGCTTCGCCCGCTCGGCGAGGGCCGCGTCACCCTCCTCGCCGACGAGCAGCTGGTAGGCGGCGTACTCGTAGGAGCGCAGCATCCCGGCCACGTCCCGCAGCGGCGAGTCGGGCCGGCGGCGGACCTCCACCGGTACCCCCGGCTCACCCTCGAAGTCGATCAGCAGCCACGACTCGGGGGTCCGCAGCACCTGACCCAGGTGCAGGTCGCCGTGGATGCGCTGCACGGTGATCGGGTCGTCGCCGGCGTTGCGGAACATCGCCTGCACGCCCGGCACGAACTCGGCGAGCTGCGGCACCGCCTGGACCGCGGCGTCGAGCCGGGCCAGCATCGCCTCCGCCGGCGCCGGGGCGGTCTGCGTGCCGAGCTCCACGGCCAGGGTGCGGTGCACGTGCGCGACCGCCTCCCCGAGCCGCCACGACTCGGCGGCGAAGTCGCCGCCGACCTCGTCGGGGTTGAGGTCGTGCTCCGCGAACAGGTCGCGGGCGCTGGTCGCGGCCATCGCCCAGCCCTCCGCGGAGTTCTGCGCGTACTCGGTGACCATCGCGAGGGTGACCGGCGTGCCGTCGTCGTCGGTGCTCTCCACCGCGCCGAGCAGCCGCGCCACATTGGGGCAGCCGGCGCGGGCGAGGATCCGGTTGAGCTCCAGGTCCGGGTTGATGCCGGGGGTCACCCGGCGGAACACCTTGAGGATCGCGGCGCTGTCGTACACGACGCTGGTGTTGCTCTGCTCGGCGTCCACGACCCGGGCCGGCGCCTGCACCGGCAGCGCCACGCCGGGCTCCGGCACGAACCGTACCCCTTCGACGGTGGCGCCGGTGTCGATCAGGCCGAGCAGGCGCTGCGCGGACTGCTCGTCGTAGAGCGCGTCGAAGCCGGCGCGGTCGTGCTCGGCGGCGCCGATCAGCGCCGCCGCGTGCAGCTCGGGCACGACGTTGAGGTCCCAGCCGACGAACACCTGGTAGCGCTCGGTGCCGCCGTCCTCGTAGTGCGCGTCGAGCAGCACGTGGTCGACCTGGTCGGGCAGCGCCGTGACGGCCGCCGGGCGGACATCGGTCAGGGTGCGGTTGCGGCCCGCGTACCACCGCTGGTGCGGCAGCCACTCGGTGAACGGCAGCGTCGTCATGAGATGGGTCTCTCCTCAGCTCTGCTCGGCCGGCGCGACGAGCTGGAACCAGTAGAAGCCGTGGCCCGGCAACGTCAACAGGTACGGCAGTTGGCCGATGTTCGGGAACTGGACGTGTCCGGTGAGCTCGATCGGGGTGTACCCGGCCCACTGCTGCAGGTTGAGCTCGATCGGCTGGGGGAAGCGCGACAGGTTGTTGACGCACAGGACCACGTCCTCCTCGTGCACGCGCACGAACGCGAGGATCGAGGGGTTGGACCCGCCGAGCTCCCGGAACACGCCGACCGCGAAGGCCTCGTGCCGCCGGCGGACCTGCAGCATGGTGCGGGTCCAGTTCAGCACCGACGTCGAGCTCTCCTTCTGGGCCTCGACGTTGATCGACTGGTAGCCGTACACGTGGTCCTGGATCGCCGGCAGGTACAGCCGGCCCGGGTTCGCCTGGGAGAAGCCGGCGTTGCGGTCCGGGGTCCACTGCATCGGGGTGCGCACGCCGTCGCGGTCGCCGAGCCAGATGTTGTCGCCCATGCCGATCTCGTCGCCGTAGTACAGCACCGGCGAACCGGGCAGCGACAGCAGCAGCGCGGTGAACAGCTCGATCTGGTTGCGGTCGTTCTCCAGCAGCGGCGCGAGGCGCCGCCGGATCCCGACGTTGGCGCGCATCCGCGGGTCCTTGGCGTACTCCGCGTACATGTAGTCGCGCTCCTCGTCGGTGACCATCTCGAGGGTCAGCTCGTCGTGGTTGCGCAGGAAGATGCCCCACTGGCAGTTCGCCGGGATCGGCGGGGTGTGCGCGAGGATCTCCGAGATGGGGAAGCGCGACTCGCGCCGGACCGCCATGAAGATGCGCGGCATCAGCGGGAAGTGGAACGCCATGTGGCACTCGTCGCCGTCGCCGAAGTACTGCACGACGTCGGCCGGCCACTGGTTGGCCTCGGCGAGCAGGACCCGGCCGGGGAACTCGTCGTCGATGACCTTGCGGCAGCGGCGGAGGAACTCGTGCGTCGCCGGCAGGTTCTCGCAGTTGGTGCCCTCGTCCTCGAACAGGTAGGGCACCGCGTCGAGGCGGAAGCCGTCGATGCCCAGCCCGAGCCAGAACCGCAGCACGTCGAGCATCTCCCGCTGGACCTCGGGGTTCTCGTAGTTGAGGTCCGGCTGGTGGTGGAAGAACCGGTGCCAGTAGAACTGCCGCCGCACCGGGTCGAACGTCCAGTTGGACTCCTCGGTGTCCACGAAGATGATCCGCGCGTCGGAGTAGGCGGTGTTGTCGTCGCTCCAGACGTAGTAGTCGCCGTAGGGCCCGGTCGGGTCGCGCCGCGACTCCTGGAACCACAGGTGCGAGTCCGAGGTGTGGTTCATGACCAGGTCGGTGATGACCCGGATGCCGCGCTTGTGGGCCGCGTCGAGCAGCTCGACGAAGTCCTCGACCGTGCCGAAGTCCGGCAGCACCTTGTAGAAGTCGCGGATGTCGTAGCCGCCGTCGCGCAGCGGCGAGTCGTAGAACGGCGGGAGCCAGAGACAGTCGACGCCGAGCCATTGCAGATAGTCGAGCTGGCCGATCAGTCCCTGAAGGTCCCCGGACCCGTCGGCGTTCGAGTCGGCGAACGCGCGGACGAGCACCTCGTAGAACACCGCGCGCTGATACCAGGTCTCGTCCGCCGGCAGGATTCTCGCGTTGCCGAAGTCACTGGCTGAGGGGTGTTCGACCGTGCCGTCCGCGACGACGTGGGTGCCCTCGACCGGATCCGTCATGCTGCCACCTACCTTGTGCTGTCAGCGGTGACGATGCACCGTGAACACGTGTGCCGGCTCGTACAGGGGGTCGAGCCGGACCGCGTTGTGTTGTCCCCAGTCGAAGGTCGCACCGGTGAGCTCGTCGCGCACCGTGAACCGCTCGTGCCAGTCGAGACCGAGCGCGGGCATGTCCAGGGTGGTGTTACCCCACTGGACGTTGTGCGAATCCAGCGAAACCACGATGAGCACGGCGTTTTCGCTGTCAGGGTCCCGTTTCGAGAAACAGAGCAATTGTTCGTTGTCAATGCCGTGGAAGACGGTGTTGCGCAGCCAGTGCAGCGCGGGGTTGTCCCGGCGCACGAGGTTGAGCCGGCGCAGGTACGGCGCCAGGGACTCCCCGACGGCCTCGGCGGCCGCCCAGTCCCTGGGGCGCAGCTGGAACTTCTCGTTGTCCAGGTACTCCTCGGAGCCCGGACGGTGCAGGTGCTCGTAGAGCTCGTAGCCCGAGTACATCCCCCACGAGGGGCTCAGCATGCTGGCCAGGACCGCCCGGATCTTGAACATCGGCGGGCCGCCGTGCTGCAGGTGCTCGGGCAGGATGTCCGGCGTGTTGGGCCAGAAGTTGGGCCGCATGTAGTCGGCGGCGGCGATCAGCTCCTGTACGTATTCACGCAGCTCCCACGCCTGCACGCGCCAGGTGAAGTACGTGTAGGACTGGGTGAACCCGATCTTGCCCAGGCCGTGCATCATCGCGGGCCGCGTGAACGCCTCCGCCAGGAACAGCACGTCGGGGTCGACCGACTTGACCTCGTTGATGATCCAGTGCCAGAACCCGACGGGCTTGGTGTGCGGGTTGTCGACCCGGAAGATCTTGATGCCCTGCTCGACCCAGTGCAGCACGACGCGCAGGATCTCGTCGCGGATGCCCTGCGGGTCGTTGTCGAAGTTCAGCGGGTAGATGTCCTGGTACTTCTTCGGCGGGTTCTCCGCGTAGGCGATCGAACCGTCGGCGCGGGTGGTGAACCACTCGGGGTGCTCGGTGACCCACGGGTGGTCCGGCGCGCACTGCAGCGCCAGGTCCATCGCGATCTCGACGCCGGCGTCGCCGGCCGCGGCGATGAACGCCCGGAAGTCCTGCAGGGTGCCCAGCTCCGGGTGGATCGCGTCGTGCCCGCCCTCCTCGGCGCCGATCGCCCACGGCGAGCCGACGTCCTGCGGCCCGGCGACCAGGGTGTTGTTCGGCCCCTTACGGTTGACCCGGCCGATCGGGTGGATCGGCGGCAGGTACACCACGTCGAACCCGAGCTCGGCGACCTCGGCCAGGCGCGGGGTCGCGGTCGCGAACGTGCCGTGCTTGATCGGCTTGCCGTGCTCGTCGACGAGCGCGCCCTGGGAGCGGGGGAAGAACTCGTACCAGGCGGAGAACAGCGCCCGCTTCCGGTCGCACCACAGGGGCAGCTCCTTGGAGCGGGTCACCTGCTGGCGCAGCGGATGGCGCCACAGCACGTCGGTGAGGCCCAGCGCCGGGGACACCCTGGCGAACAGCGGGATCGTCGTGTCGGCGAGGGCCTGCGCGGCGCCGGTGACCCGGGAGCGCTCCGCCACCGGGACGCCCGTCGCGGCCTGGTTGAGCAGCGCCGCGCCCTCGGCCAGGTCGTTGCCCAGGTCCTGCAGGCCCTGCCCGGCACCGATCTTCTTCGTGACGGCGTCGTGCCAGGTCAGGTACGGGTCGGAGAACGCCTCGACCGCGAACGTCCACGCGCCGACCGCGTCGGGGCGCACCGTGCCGAGCCACGTGTCGGTGCCGGCCGGGCCCGGGCCCATGCGGGTGAACGGGCCCTCCTTGCCGTCGGGGCCGATGAGGACCACGTTGCAGCCCATCATCGAGTGGCCCTCACGGTAGGAGACGGCCGTCACCGGGACGAGCTCGCCGACGACGGCCTTCGCCGGGAACCGGCCGCCCTCGACCTGTGGCGTGATCTGCTCGATGGGGAACCGGTCCGCGGTCACGACACTCGGACCGGTGGCGGCCTGCCATGTTCCCGCGGGCGCGTCTGGCACCACCACGGGATCCTCGGAGGCGAGCGCGGTCTCGGTGTCGGTCCGGGCGATGGCAGGTGCTTCGGGTGTCGGGGTACCCATGATCCTCACCGTATCGAATCCGCGCGGGGTTGGCAGCGTTAGCGTCGTCTTCCTACGGCATGATGCGTTGACCCTTGCCGATGACCACGATCCCGCCCTCGGAGACCGTGTAGCGGGTCCGGTCCTTCTCCAGGTCGACACCGATCTCGGTGCCCTCCGGCACGATGACGTTCTTGTCGATGATGGCGTTGCGGATCACGGAGTGCCGGCCGATGTCGACGCCCTCCATCAGCACCGAGCCCTCCACGTGCGCCCACGAGTGGACCTTCACGTTGGGCGACACCACCGAGTTCTCCACCAGGGCGCCGGAGATCACCGCGCCGGGGGAGATCATCGACCCGACCGCCCGGCCGACCCGCTCACCCCAGCCGTGCACGAACTTCGCCGGCGGCCACGGGCTGTTGCCGGTGTAGATCGGCCACTCGAAGTTGTACAGGTTGAACACCGGCTGCACGGCGATGAGGTCCATGTTGGCCTCGTAGAACGAGTCCAGGGTCCCGACGTCGCGCCAGTAGCCGCGGTCGCGGTCCGAGCTGCCCGGCACGACGTTGTTGCTGAAGTCGTAGACGGCCGCCTCATGCTTGTCGACGAAGTACGGGATGATGTTGCCGCCCATGTCGTGCTTGCTGGACGGGTCCTGCGCGTCGCGGGTGACCGCCTCGATCAGCGCCGCGGTGGTGAAGATGTAGTTGCCCATCGACGCGAAGATCTCGTCCGGCGCGTCCGGCAGGCCGCGGGCGTCGCGGGGCTTCTCCCGGAAGGCGGAGATCTGCCGCCCGTCGTCGGCGACCTCGATCACGCCGAACTGGTCGGCGGTGGACAGCGGCTGCCGGATCCCGGCGACCGTCACCGACGCGCCCGACTCGATGTGCTGGCGCATCATCTGCTCCGGGTCCATCCGGTAGATGTGGTCCGCGCCGAACACGATCACGTAGTCGGGACGCTCGTCGTTGATGAGGTTCAGGCTCTGGTAGATCGCGTCCGCGGACCCGGCGAACCAGCGCGGCCCGAGCCGCTGCTGCGCCGGCACCGGCGTCACGTAGTTGCCGAGCAGGGTCGACATGCGCCAGGTCTTCGTCACGTGGCGGTCCAGCGAGTGCGACTTGTACTGGGTCAGCACGACCATCTTCAGATAGCCGCCGTTGGCCAGGTTCGACAGGACGAAGTCGATCAGCCGGTAGATGCCGCCGAACGGCACCGCCGGCTTCGCCCGGTCAGCGGTCAAGGGCATCAATCGCTTGCCCTCGCCGCCGGCGAGGACGATCGCGAGGACTTTTTTGGCGGCCATGGTCGAGACGCTAAACGTGTCCGGCGTGTTGCGCCAGACGAACCCAATTAGTCTTTCCAACGTGCGCGTAGACCTACTGACTCGAGAGTACCCCCCGGACGTTTACGGTGGTGCCGGCGTTCATCTGGAGTACCTGGCGCGGGAACTGCGCCGGCTGCCGCTGGACGTGCGCGTGCACTGCTTCGGCGCGCCCCGCTCGGAAGCGGGCGTCGTCGGCTACCCGGACCCGCCCGGGCTGCAGGGGGCGAACGCCGCCCTGCGGACCATGGGGGTGGACCTGGAGATGGCCGCCGGCGCGGCGGGCACCGACCTGGTGCACAGCCACACCTGGTACGCCAACTTCGCCGGGCACACCGCCAAGCTGCTGCACGGCGTCCCGCACGTCATCACCAGCCACAGCCTCGAGCCGCTGCGCCCGTGGAAGGCCGACCAGCTCGGCGGCGGCTACGCGCTCTCCTCCTGGTGTGAGCGCACCGCGGTCGAGGCCGCCGACGCCGTGATCGCCGTGTCCGCCGGGATGAAGGCCGACGTGCTCCGGGCCTACCCGAGGGTCGACCCCGACCGGGTCCACGTCATCTACAACGGCATCGACACCGAGCAGTACGCGCCGGACCCCGGCCTGGACGTCGTCACCCGGCTCGGCATCGACCCGCAGCGGCCCAGCGTCGTGTACGTCGGCCGGATCACCCGGCAGAAGGGCCTGCCCTACCTGCTGCGGGCGGCCCGGCGGCTCCCCGCCGACGTGCAGCTGGTGCTGCTCGCCGGCGCCCCCGACACGCCGGAGATCGCGGCGGAGGTGACCGCGCTCGCCGACGAGCTGCGCGCCACCCGCTCCGGCGTCGTCTGGGTGCAGGAGATGCTGCCGAAGCGGGAGGTCATCCAGGTGCTCACCCACGCCACGCTGTTCGTCTGCCCGTCGATCTACGAGCCGATGGGTATCGTCAACCTCGAGGCGATGGCCTGCCAGACCGCGGTCGTCGCGACCGCCACCGGCGGCATCCCCGAGGTCGTCGCGGACCGCGAGACCGGCCTGCTCGTGCCGATCGAGCAGGTCACCGACGGGTCCGGCACGCCGCTGGACGAGGACCGCTTCGTCGCGGACCTCGCCGACGCGATGAACGAGCTGCTGGAGGAGCCGGCCCGGGCCGCCGAGCTCGGCCGTGCCGGACGGCAGCGCGCCCTGGACCACTTCTCCTGGGCGGCGATCGCCCAGCAGACCCTGGACGTCTACCGGTCCGTGTCGTAGCCCGCCACGTGGTGCTGGACCGCCCACGCGAGGCGGTCCAGCCAGCTCTCCGGGTCGTGGACGGGCCAGCTGGTCCAGTCGACGGCCATCGCGCGGACCGCGGCCGGGTCGAGGGCGGGCAGCAGGCGGCGCAGCCGGGGTGAGAGCGTGACGCCGTCGAGCTCGCCGAGCAGGACGGCGTCGTAGACGTCCTTGCCGAGGGCGGCGCCCTCCCGGGTCAGGTCCTCGGCGAGCCACTGCAGCTTCCACAGCAGCGACAGCGCCCGGCTCGCCGTCCACACCGCCGTCGGCGGCCGGCCCGCGCCGCAGGGCACGACGGTCAGCACGGGCGGCTCCGGCAGCGTCTCGTCGTAGGCGAAGTCCAGCTGGACGGTGCCTTCCTCGTCGCCGGACCGCCACGGGACGTGGACGCGGGCGCCGGCCGAGCCGCCGTAGTCGAGGCGGTAGCCGGCGTAGTCCCAGTCCTGGTCGGGTGCGGCGTTCGCGATGTCCAGGACCGCGCCGCCCGGCGTCCGCGGGTGCCGCTCGAGCGCCTCCATCACCTTCAGGTGCGGCTGGTCGTCGGGGTCGATCTCCTCCGCGTGCATCCAGCGCAGCCCGTCCGGCGGCAGCAGCGCCCGCACCCCGCCGGTGTCTTCGTCCAGGAACGCCGACGGCTGCGCCCGGCCGGCGCCCTGCGTCGCCTCGGGCCAGTACTGCACCGGGTCGATCCGGTCCACCCACGGGTGCGGGTGGCGGCTGTCCAGGCCAGTGACCTGCACGGGGCGGACGACCCAGTCGAGGTCGCCGGGCGGGCGGGCCCGGGCGCCGACCCAGGCCGGCATCGTCATGCTGCCCCGCAGGACCAGCGACTCGCCGGCGGGGTCGGCGGCGACGACGGCGAGGACGTGGTCGAGCACGTCCCGGTGCGCGGTCACTGGATCCATCCGGCGTCCAGCTCCGGGTTGTCGTCGACCAGCACGTACTCCTCCTCGACCTCGACCGGCTCGAACGGCAGCTCGGCCAGCAGCGCGTCGAGGCGCCGCCGGGCCCCGTCGCGGTCCACGTCGTGGCAGCGCTGGGTCACGAACCGCTCGTGCCGGCCGTCGTCGCGGCTCCGGCGCGCGTTGCGGGACAGGTGGGCGCCGTGCCGCACGGCCACCGACCGTGCCGCGTCGATGTCCGCGGCGGTCAGGACCAGCTTCACGTGGTGCTCGAAGTAGCCCGCCGGCACCACCGGGTGCCAGGGCGGAGCCTCGATCTTGACCCGGCGCACCGTGAACCCGTCCCCGCGCAGCCGCTCCACCAGGGCGCCGGCCGCCGCGCGCTGCCCCGCCAGGTCGCCGCGGCCACGGCCGGTCAGCATCGGCTGGTCGGCGTGGCCGCCCCGGTCGAGCCGGATCCTCGTGTACTTGAGGCCGGCGGCCGCCGCCCACGCCGCGAGGCGTGGGTCGAAGTCGACGGTCACGTGAGTCTCGTAGTCACCCACCGACGTGGTCCCTGATGAGCTGGGCGATCGCGTCGGCCTGCTCCACGTTGGCCAGGTGGGCCGCGCCGGGCAGCACCACCAGGCGGCTGCCGGCGATTCCGGCGTGGATGCGCTCGCCGTGCTCCGGCGGCGTCGCCGGGTCGTCGGCGCCGGCGATGACCAGCGTCGGCGCGGTGATCCGCGGCAGGTCGTCGCGCAGGTCCATGGCGCCGATCGCCTCGCAGCAGCCGGCGTACCCCTCCGCCGGGCACGCCGCGATCATCGCCCGGTAGGGCGCGACCTTCGCCGGCAGCGCCGCCCGGAACCTGGGCGTGAACCAGCGGCCGAGGACCGCGTCGGCGATGCTGCCCATGCCCACGGTGCGGACCTGCTCCGCGCGCACCGCCCAGCCGTCCGCGGGCGGCAGGTGCGCGGCCGTGCAGATCAGCACGAGCCGCTCGATCCGCTCGGGCGCGTTGGCGGCGAGCCACATGCCGACCATCCCGCCGAGCGAGAGCCCGCAGTAGGACGCCCTGGCGATGCCGAGCCGGTCGAGCAGGGCCAGGACGTCACGGCCCAGGTCCTCGATCCGGTACGGCCCCGGCGGGGCGGGCGAGGCGCCGTGCCCGCGATGGTCGAAGCGCACCACCCGCAGGTCCGCGAGGGCGGGCAGCTGGGGGCGCCACATGTCGAGGTTGCTGCCGAGCGAGCCGCCGAGCAGCAGGACCGGCGCGCCGGGGGGTCCACTGGTGCGCTGGAACAGCGTCGTTGCCGTCACCGCGTCGTTGTACCACGCCACCCACCCGGCGGCCCCGCGCCGAGGTCCTAGCGTGTGAACAATGCCGCTGCGAACACGGCCACGATCCATGTCCACAGTACGGTGAACCCGGCGTACCCGGCCCGGTGCAGCCGCGACCCGCGCCAGGTCCCGGGCGGGAAGGCGACGAACTGCGCCGCCCACCGCAGCCCCCAGAACACGCACTCGGCGCCGAGCACGGCCGCCGGGACCCGCCCGGGCCGCAGGAGGTCGGCGGCGAGCAGCAGCGGGGCGAGACCGAGCAGCACGCACATCACCCCGATGAAGAAGGTGTGGGTGTACAGCACGTGCCGGGTCAGCGGGTGCAGCGCCGCGAACTGCGGCCGCCACGCCAGGACGCGGGGCAGCGCCACGTGCGCGACGCCGAGGGCGACGAGGACCGCCCCGACCAGCCGCAGCTGCACCTCGACGGCCGTCACCGCCGTCGCGTCGATGGCGGCCAAGGCCGTCATGTCGATGGCGGTCACCGCCGGAACACCAGCGCCCGCACCAGGGGCGTCATCGTCGTCTCGCCCGCGAGGGTGAGCCGGGCGCCGCGGGCCAGCCCGAGCCACTCCCGGCGCGGGTAGAAGTGCCAGGCGCCCGGCCCGTACGCGGCGACGGTCGCCGCGCCGCGGCAGTGCTCGACGAGCACCAGGTGCCCGCCGGGGCGCAGGGCGCGGGCGACCTCGGCGAACAGCGCCGCCCGCTGCGCCGGGACCCGCAGCTCGTGCGCCGCGAACGCGAGGAACACGGCGTCCTGTCCGCCGTCGGCCACCGGCAGCGCGGTCACCCCGGCCGGGACCGCGCCGGCCGGCGGCGGGTGCAGCCGCCTGGCCCGCCGGACCGAGCCCTCGGTCATGATCACCGGGTCGAAGCAGTCGAGCACCGTCGGCTCGGCGTCCGGCAGCAGGCCGCGCAGCGCGGGGCTGATCTCGTCCAGGCCGGTGCTGATCACCGCGTACCGTCGCGGCGGCGGCACCAGGTCCAGCGCCCAGCGCCACTCGTACAGGCGGCTGCGGTCATACACCCACCAGGTGGCGGCGAGGCTCACCGCGACCCCGGCCGCGCCCGGCACCGCCAGGAGCCGCCACGGCCACGGCAGCGTGGCGGCGGCGACCAGCAGCACCGCCGCGACCAGGTACTTCGGCCAGTTGTAGCGGACCATGTGGATCACCGGACGCTCCCGTCGAGGGCGCGGCGGACCCCGCGGTGCCAGCCGTAGTCGAGCCCGGCGACGTGGAACGCCTGCGCCAGGACCGGCGCCGTCCCTGCGAACGGGCCGCGCTCCAGGAACGTGCACCGGGTGACGCGGACCGCGACCGGCACCGGCGTCCAGGCGGTGCGGCGCGCCTTCACCACGACGATCCCGCCGTCCTCGGCGTCGAAGGTGTACGGCAGCGGCCCGGCGAACCTGCGGGCGGCGGCCGCGTCGGCGAACGGGGAGCCCGCCGGCAGCGGCGCGGGCGTCCCGTCCCGTGCGGGGGCGAGGTCGGCGGTGACGGTGAGGTCGGCGCCGCCGTCCCGGCTGTCGACCGTGGCGGTGAGCAGGTCGCCGTCGACGGTGAGCCCGACCGTGCCGACGTGGTAGCGGTACCGGGTGAGCAGGTTCCCGGCGCGGGCGAGGGCGGGCCGGCTCGTGTCGCTGCGCAGGATGTACAGGCCGCGCATGGTCCTCCCGGCCGGCGTCGGGAACCTGGTGAAGATCCGGTAGCCGGTGAGCACGGCGTCGATGCCGAGCGCCGCGGGCAACGGCGCCGGCCGCAGTCCCTGTGTGGACACGATGCCGATCGCGACGAAGCCGTGGCTGCCGTGCGGGCCCTCGTACGTGTCGAGGGTCAGGCCGGGCGGCAGCAGCGGCGCCAGGACCGGGGCCGGCAGCGCGTACGTGAGGACGAGCGAGTGCCCGAAGCGGGTGCGCATCGGCAGGGGGTGCCGTCGCAGGGCCCGCAGCATGGTCATGCTCCGGCGGTGCGGGGGTGGAGGCGGACGACGGCGCCCCAGAGCAGGGACCGGTCGGGCAGCGGGTCGCCGGGCAGCGGGGGCGTGTCGCGGAACGTCCGCAGCACGGCCGGGCCACCGGGCCGGACCCCGTGCCGCAGCGCCGCGGCGAGCTCGGCGGCGAACGCCGGCGGCGGGCCGTCGAGGACGTTGGAGAGGGTGGCGGCGTCGTACCAGCCGGGCGGCACCGACCGGAGGTGCTCGACGACGTCGGCGTGCACCCACTCGATGCCGCCCTCGATGTCGCCGGCCGCCGGTTCTGGTGGTGCGGCGGGGCACTCGCGGCCTAGCAGGAGGCGCCAGGCCCACGGGTTGGTGGCGTTCGGGTGGCCGGTCAGGCCCTGCTCGAGGCGGCGGCGCAGGACCCGGTCCATCCGGGGTGGCAGGGCGCGCCACAGGTCCCGCCGGACGAGGCCGGCGGAGGCGAACGCGAGGCGCATCAGCGCCCTGAGCGCGGGCCGGTCCAGTCGCTCCCGCCAGTGCGCGCGCTGCGCCTCGAGGTCGGCCAGGCGCAGGAACTCCGCCATCGCGGCGGGCCGCCAGCCGGGGACGACCAGGCCCGCGGCGCGGCGGGCGACGGCCTGGAGGCGCTCGGCGGTGCCGGTGACCGTGGGGCCGCCGGCGAGCCTGGCCCGCGCGTAGGCCAGCTGGGTGGCGCTGATGTCGACGGCCGTGACCCGGTGCCCGGCCCGGGCGAGGGCAGCCGCGGTGTCGCCGGCGGAGGCGATGGCGAGGACCCGCCCCGCCGGTGGGAACACGCTCAGCTCGGCGGCGGGGTCCTCGTACATGCGACCGAACATCACCTGGGGGCGCCTGCCGACGGTGAGCCGGCCCCGCTGCCACGGGTTACGCATCTGCGGTCTCCGGTGCCGCGAGGAGCCAGGCGAGGGCGAGGAGCGCGGCGTTCGCGGTGAGCATCCGGCCGGCGTCGGTGATGTGGTCCCGGGCGAAGAGCAGGCCGCCGGCGTTGAACGCGACCAGCAGCACCGTCTGCGTCGCCGCCGCGGCCCGCGGCCACCGTCCGGTGAGGACCCAGGCCGCGAGGGCGACCTCCGCGAGGCCGATCCCCGTCAGGGCGGCGGGCCCGAGCAGCGGCGCCGCCGCGACGATCTTCTCCTGGTCGGGATCGCCGTGCAGGAGCTTGCACCACAGGCCCTCATACAGCCACACCGCCGCCACCGCGGCCCGCGCGGCGTGCTTCGCCTTCACCGGGCGGCCTTGCGGAGCTTCGCCTGCAGGGCGCGGCGGGCGACGGGGCCGAGGCCGTCGACGACCTCGACGAGGACGCCCAGGCGCTCCAGCGCGGCGACGGCGGTGGCCGCCCCGTCCGGGTCGACGCCGGTGAGGAGCTCCAGGCCGATGAACGTCGACGCGACCACCCTGGCCAGCCCCGGCACGTCGACGAGGTCGGCGACGGGGGAGGCGTCGGTGACCCGGCGCAGCACCGGCTCGATCTCAGCGATCCACAGCTTCAGGCAGGCGGCGACGGCCGGTGCGAGGCGCTCGTCGGTCTGGGCGCCGGCGAGCATCTGCGCGAGGATCGCGACGTTGCCCTCGGCCCGCTCGACCTGCTGCAGCTGCCGGCCGACGTCGAGGAGCTCGCCGATGCTCGACACGGCCGCGAACCGCTCCCGGTAGAGCGCGACCCGGCTCTCGGTCGCCTGCCGGCAGGCGACCGAGAGCAGCTGGTCGACGGTCCCGAAGTGGTAGAAGACGAGCGCCTGGTTGACGCCGGCCGCCGCGGCGATCGTCCGCGCCGACGCGCCCGCGAGGCCGTCGCTGCCGAGGACCTTGATCGCCCCGTCGACCAGGCGCTCCTTCGTGTCCGCCACCACGCACCCCATTCAGTTGAGCACTCGCTCAAGCCGTCGGGGCTATTTAAGCATTCGCTCAAGCTCCCGGGAAGTGACGAACGTGAGACCGTCCTCACCGTGGTCGATCGTGACCGTGTCGCCGGGGCGCAGCGCGCCGAGCAGGATCCGCTCCGACAGCGGGTCCTCGACCGCCCGCTGCACGGTGCGCCGCAGCGGCCGGGCGCCGAGCACCGGGTCGTGGCCGCGGGCCGCCAGGTGCGCGCGGGCCCGCGGCGTCACCGCCAGCCCGATGTCCTGGAGGGCGAGCCGCGCCGCCACGTCCAGCACGAGCCGGTCGACGATGCCTTCGACCTCCGCGGGACCCAGCGGATGGAAGACGACGGTCTCGTCGATGCGGTTCAGGAACTCCGGCCGGAAGTGCTTGCGCAGCTCGTCGCCGACCCTGTCGTACATGGGCAGCGGCCCGTCGTGGAAGCCGGCCGGCCGGGTCAGGTCGCGGGTGCCCAGGTTGGTCGTGAGGATGAGCACCGTGTGCTTGAAGTCGACGACGCGACCCTGGCCGTCGGTGAGCCGGCCGTCCTCCAGGATCTGCAGCAGCGTGTGGAACACGTCCGGGTGCGCCTTCTCCACCTCGTCGAACAGCACGACCGAGAACGGCCGCCGCCGGACCTGCTCGGTGAGCTGCCCGCCGTCGTCGTAGCCGACGTAGCCGGGCGGCGCGCCGACCAGCCGCGCCACCGTCGCCCGGTCGTGGAACTCCGACATGTCCAGCTGGATCAGCGCGTCGCAGGCGCCGAACAGGAACCCCGCGAGGGCCTTGGCCAGCGACGACTTCCCGACACCGGACGGGCCGGCGAAGATGAACGACCCGGCGGGCCGGCGCGGGTCCTGCAGGCCCGCCCTGGTCCGGCGGATCGCCCGCGACACGGCGGCGACCGCCGCCTCCTGGCCGACGAGCTCCTCGTGCAGCGTCTGCTCCATCCGCAGCAGCCTGGCGCTCTCCTGCTCGGTGAGCCGCTGCACCGGGATGCCGGTCCACGCCGCCACCACGGCCGCGATCTCGTCCGCGTCGACCTGCGGCACTTCCGGCGCTCCGGCCTTGTTCGCGGCCCCGGCCTCGGTCTTGTTCGCGCCCCTGGCCTCGGTCGTGTTCGCGCCGCTGGCCTCGGTCTTGTGCGCGGCCCCGGCCTCGTCGATCAGGTCGATCGCCTTGTCCGGCAGGCGGCGGTCGGTGATGTACCGGTCGGCGAGCATCGCCGCCGCCCGCAGCGCCGCGTCGGTGTACGTGACGCCGTGGTGCTCCGCGTAACGGTCGCGCAGGCCGCGCAGGATCAGCACGGTGTCCTCGGCGGTCGGCTCCGGCACCGCCACCGGGTGGAACCGCCGGTCCAGCGCGCCGTCCTTGGCGATGAACCTCCGGTACTCCTCGTCGGTGGTCGCCCCGATCGTCCGCAGCTCCCCGCGCGCCAGCAACGGCTTGAGCAGCGACGCGGCGTCGATGGCACCCTCGGCCGCGCCCGCGCCGACCAGGTTGTGGATCTCGTCGATGAACAGGATGATGTCGCCCCTGGTGCGGACCTCCCTGGTGACCTTCTTCAGCCGCTCCTCGAAGTCGCCGCGGTACCGGGAGCCGGCGACCAGCGCCCCCAGGTCGAGCGTGTACAGCTGCCGGCCCTTGAGCGAGGCCGGCACGTCACCGGCGACGATCCGCTGGGCCAGCCCCTCGACGACGGCGGTCTTGCCGACGCCGGGCGGCCCGGTCAGCACCGGACTGTTCTTCCGGCGCCGCGACAGGACCCGGATGACCCGCTCCACCTCGGCGTCCCGCCCGATGACCGGGTCGAGCTGCCCGTCGCGGGCCGCGGCGGTCAGGTTGACGCCGAACTGGTCGAGCACCGTCACCGGCGGCGCGCTCTCCGGCGCCTTCGTGCTGGACGGGTGCCCGGCCAGCAGCTGGATGACCTGCGCCCGCAGCCGGTTGAGGTCGGCGCCCAGCCGGACGAGCACCTGGGCCGCGACGCCCTCACCCTCCCGGACCAGACCCAGCAGCAGGTGCTCGGGCCCGATGAAGTTGTGCCCGAGCTGCAGCGCCTCCCGCAACGCCAGCTCCAGGACCTTCTTCGCCCGCGGCGTGAACGGCACGTGCCCGCCCGGCGCCTGCCCACCCAGGCCGATCAGCTCCTCGACCTGCCGCCGCACGTCCTCGAGCGACACCCCGAGCGCCTCGACGCTCCGCGCCGCGACGCCGTCGCCCTCCTGGATGAGCCCGAGCAGCAGATGCTCGGTCCCGATGGCATGGTGATTGAGAACCCGGGCTTCCTCCTGCGCCAGCACCACGGCACGTTTGGCCCGGTCGGTGAACCGCTCGAACATCGACGATCACGCCCTTCGCCTTCACGGCATTCGGCGGGCCCACGCAGCCGCATCCCTTCGGATGCGCTGAGTCAGGGCCTCTTGACCGCCGCCGGAGGCGTGGGCTCCGTCGATGCGCGGCACGGGCAGGCGCGCTGCCCCCTCCACCATAACCGACCGCCGGCACCCCGTCGCCCCACCAACTCGGGCCGCCGATCAGGACGGGTGCGGATCCGGGTCGCCAGGGACTTCGGGATGAACGACCTGTCGGGGATCGGGTCCGGACCGGCTCCGGACGCACGCAGCGGACCACCGGCCCGCGTCGTCATCCTGAGCGGTTGCTGGTCGTGCCAACCGCCCCGGCGGTGTGGGCCGTCGTGCTGGTGCCGGGCCGCCGTGCTGCCTGGGATGCCTGGGAGGCTGTCGGGTGGGCCTCCTGTGCTGGGGCGGTCAGACCTGGAGGGCGGTGGCGGTGGATTCCTGGCGTGGCAGGACGATCAGGTCCTCGGGGCGCATCGTGTGGGTGGCGGGGTCGCCGTCGAGACGGATCTCGTAGCCGCGTGGTGGTCCTGCGGCGGTCCAGCGTGCTCCGATGATCGTGCCCGATGCGGGCGGGCCCGGCTGCGGCGGGCCTGCTGCCGGTGGGCCCTGGGCGGTCCCACGTGCTTCCGGCCGGCCTTGATCGGCCGTGCCTGCTGGCTGTCGAACCTGGGTGACCTCAGGTGTTCGTGGCCGGGCCTGGGTGGTCGTGCCCGGGGCCGGTGGGGCGGGGGTGGTCGTGCCCGCGGCGGGACCCGTGGTCGCCGGGTGGGTGAGGCGGACCCTGGTGCCGGGGGCGTGGCCGTCGTCGGCGATGACGAGGAGGGCGTCGAGGATCTGGGCGGCGCCGGTCCAGGGGGCGCGGAGGACATACGGCTCGCCGTCCGGGCCCTCGACCGGCATCGTGAACATGCGGCACACCAGTGACAGCCGGTCGGCGTCGTGGCGGATGGCGGGGCTGGGGTTGGCCTGGCCTGACCGGAGGGCGTCCTCGACCCTGGCCCACAGGCCCGCGATCCCGTCGTCGAGGACGAGGCGGGCGGCGCGGTCCACCTCGGCGCACTCCATGTCGACGGCGGTCTCCTCGCCGAGCTCGGCGGTCCATGCCAGGTCCAGGGCGGCGGGCACGAGGCCCGGGGCCTCCCGGACCACCACCAGGTAGAGCATGGCGAGCAGGTCCTCGAGGCCGTCGCCGGCGTAGCAGGGGCCCGCGTGGCTCTCCCCGGGTGGGAACCGCTCCACCAGGTGCGCCGCCCGCCCACCCGCGAGGCGTGCCGCCCGCCGCGCGTCGTGGAGCTTCACGGCGGCGGGGCGTCGCTCCCGGGCGATGACGGTCCACCTGCCGGGCAGGCCGGCCGGATACACCGTCCTGCCGAGGCTGGCCAGGGTCTCACCCGGGCCGACGCCGAACCCCGCGAGCTGCCGCGCGGCCACCGAATATGCGACACCCGTCTGGGCCGCATGCGCCCTGATCGCCCGCCGCCGCTTCCGATCCCGCCGCGCCCGCCCGGTCCCGTCCTGCTGCTGCCGGTCCTGCTGCTGCCGGTCCGGCTCTCCGCCGCTCCGCTGTTGCCCGCCGTCCTGCTGCCCGCTGCTGGGATGCCCGCTGCTGGGATGCCCGCCGTCCTGTAGGTGGTGGGGGGCGTCGTGGCGGTCAGGGGCGGGAGTGGTGGCGTCCTGGGCGGAGTCAGGGGCTGGCTGGTGCTGGTCCTCTTCGTCTGGCATGGCGACCTCCGGCGTCGACCCACGCTCACACCGATCGGACGGCGGGACCTCCGCCGGGCAGCCTGCACCACCGCGCTGAGTCTGAGACTCTTGGCCTCGGGTCACGGCAGGCGTGGGCGGCCGTGTCGGGCTCAGGCAGGCGCTCTACCCACCATGACCATACCGCCGCACCGCCCCCCGAGCGCACCCCAAACCTGTTCGCCGACAGCGGACTGCCGGGCGTCGAATCCGGCCGGTGTGGTCAGAGGGTGACGAGGGAGCGGACCGCCAGGGCGGAGCCGACGAGCAGCACCAGGGCCGCGGTGCCAGTGGGGGCGAGCCGGGTCAGGCGGTCGCTGATCCGCAGGCGGGCGGGCCAGCGGTCGCGGATCTTGATGAGCAGCAGGCCGGCGGCGGTGAGGGTGGCGGCCATGCCGAAGCCGTACGCGAGCACGAGCAGCACACCGAACCACGTCCTGCCGAGGGCGACGGCGCCGAGGAGGACGACGAGGGCGGAAGGGCTCGGCACCAGGCCGCCGGCGACGCCCATGCCGACCAGCGCCAACCGGTGCGGATGACCGTGGTCGTGCGCATGGTTGTGGTCATGGCCGTGGGTGTGCGAGCCCGAGCCGTGGGAGTGGGAATCAGCGCCGTGGGAGTGGGAGTGGTCATGGGAGGAGGCGCGGCGGGACAGGAGCATGGTCAGGCCGATCGTGGCGACCAGCACGCCGCTCGTCACGCCGAGCCAGCCCAGCACCGTCTCCCCGGCCAGCCCCGCCGCGGTGGTCAGGAGCAGCCCCAGCAGCAGCACGCCGCCGGTGTGGGTCAGGGTGACCGTGGCGCCGACGGTGAGCGCGTCCCGCGGGCGGCCCGCGCGGCCCGCGAGGTACGCGGCCATCACCGTCTTCCCGTGCCCCGGCAGCGCGGCGTGCGCGGCGCCGAGGGCCAGCGCGAGCAGCACCGCCAGCACCCCGACCCACGGCGTCAGCGACCGCGAGGCCACCCATCCGCGCAGCTTCAGCTCCGCGGTCCCGGCCCAGCCGGGCAGGACCGGCGACGACAACGGTCCAGGGGGAGCCTGCGCGGCCGGGCCCGTGCTGCCGCCGGGTTCGAGTCGCAGTGTCGCCCGGTGTACCGCCGGCGGAGAGCTGAGCAGGTCGGCGGGGTACGACCGCAGCCCCGCGGAAGCCGACACCGTCGGCAGCGGCGAGTCGACGATGTGCACCCCGGCCGCGACGGCGGTCAGCTCGCGCCACCCGACGCGGTCGGCGGCGAAGTCGTTGACGACGTCCACAGTGGACGGGCCGGAGACCGCGAAGGCCCCCGAGAACGTGCATTCCAGGCGGCTGGTGCGCAGCCCGGCAGCACCGTCGGAGTAGGTGAAGGAGGACCGGTCGACCGTCCAGCCGACCGGGCGTCCGTCGACGGTGACCCGGAAGAGCGGCGCCACCGTCGTACACGAGGGGACCGACTGCAACGTGGGGAGCTCGGCGAGGTCGGCCACGTAGTCGACCGTGACCCGGTCGGGGTGGAAGGTCAGCGCGCCCAGCTGGTTGACGGAGAAGTTGCCCAGCGGGTGCGCCTGCGCGGTGCCGGGCCACAGCAGCGGCCCGCCCACGGCCAGGCACAGCAGGACCAGTGCGCGACGAAGCACCATCAGGACTCCAGGGTGGCGAGGGTCCGCACCGCGATCGGCGCGTCGACGGGGGAGAAGTGCGGGTTGAGCGCGAGCGCCAGCCGCAGCTGCACCCGGGCGGTCTCCCGGTCGCCGGCGGCGGAGGCGACCATGCCGTAGTGGTAGGCGAGGGTCGCGTCGACCTGCCCGAGCGCGTTGGCCCGGCGGGCGAACGGCAGCGCGGCGACGGGGTCGCCGGCGGCCATCAGGGTCCACGCGACCATGTCGGCGACCTCGCCGAACTGGCGGCGGTCCCACTCGGCGACCGCGAGCCTCGCGGCGGTCACGGCGTCGCCGGTGGCGAGGGCGAGCGACGCCGCGCCGAGGTCGTCGGTGCCGCCGTTGGCGGTGAAGAGCGAGTGCGCGGCCCGGGCGAGGGCGAGCGACGGCCCGGGGTCGCGCCCGGCGGCCCGCAGCATGCGCGCCTGGTCGAGCAGCGCGTCGACGGTCGGCGTGCGCGCGACCACCTTGGCGAGGTCGTCCAGCGCCGCGGTCAGGTCGCCGGCGGCCGCGTCGAGCTTGGCCTTGAGCTGCCAGAGTCCGACGGCACCGGTGTCGGCGGCGAGGCCCAGGGACACGTGCCGGGCGGCGGTGGCCAGGTCGCCCGCCGCCCATGCCAGGCCGGCGAGGTGCTGGTGGCAGAACGCCACGTCGGCCGGCTCCGTGGCGGCGGCGAGGGCGAGCCGCATGAGCGCGACGGCCTCGGTCCGCTTGCCGTGCTGTTCGAGGTCGTACGACCCGCGGGTGTACGAGCCGAGCCCCGGCCGCAGGTCGAGCATCCGCTGGACGGCGGCGGTCGCGGCGTCGGGGTGCCCGAGCTGGGTCTCGGCGTCGGCGAGGACGCCGTAGGCGGTGTCGGACCACGCGTTGACGGCGAGGGCCCGGTCGGCGAGCTCGCGCGCGCCGGCGAAGTCGTGGCGGGCGTTGGCGAGCGCGCCGAGCCCGGTGAGCGCGTCCGCGTTGCCGTCGGGGCGGACCTCGAGGGACCTGCGCAGCGCGCCCTCGGCCTTCGGGTAGTAGGCGGGGTCGGCGCTGACCCGGGCCTGCTCCAGGTACGCCTCGCCGAGCGCGGCCCACGCGGTCCAGTCGCCCGGCACCTCGCGCAGCCGCTCCTGGTGCGCCGCGATCGCCGCGGCGAGCCGGCCTGTCGACTGTGGACGGTCGGGCTCGACGAAGGCCGGCGACGGGCGCCGCCCGATCAGCGCGCCGAGGCCCAGCAGCAGCGTCGCGGCCAGTACGACACCCAACACCATGCGAACCCGCATGACTCCTCCTCCCGGGAGATGAAGGGGGCGCGCCGCGCGCACGAAGCGCGCCCCCGTGGAACGGGTCAGGGCTGGACGGACCCGCGGCGCCGCCGCCACCAGCCGACGAAGAGCAGGGTGCCGAGGCCGGCCGCGATCGCCGACGTGCTGACCGCGACGGCCGTCATGCCGGTGCCCGACTCGAACGCCGACGGTGTGGTGGCCGGCTGTGCCGCGACGGTCGCGGACGCGGACGCGGCGGCGGCGGAGGGCCGCACCGAGGACGGCGCCGAGGTGTTCGGCAGCGCCACGTACGGGAACTGCGCACCGAACGCGTTGTCGTTCGCGTCCACCTTGTCGCCGGTGGCCAGGGCGTCGACGAGCTTGCCGGTCAGCGCCGCGCCCTCGACCGCCTGCACGGCGATGTCGACGACGTCGTCGGTGAGCCGCCGGCCGTTCGGGAAGCCCTGGAGATCGCCGGCGAGCACGCCGAGCCGGTTGGGCTGCGCGGCGACCGGCACGCCGAGGTTGAGCCGCAGCATCTCCGCCGGCCGGAAGTCGGCCGCGACGACGTCGGCGTTGTTGAGCTGCGAGTTGAGGTCGGCCTTGATCGGCCCGCCGGCCTTGGTTGTGATGCCGGTCAGGAAGATCTCGACGAGGTCGTTGCGGGGTGCCGCGGGCGCCGGCACCTTGTAGATGCCCTCGATGAGCTTCGGCAGCTCGGGGTCGGTGACCCGGGCGACGACGGCGGGGATGCCGGCGTCCTGGTCGGGGCTGATCGAGTTGAACGCGTCCTTCAGCGACGCCGGCACGACGACCTCGTTGACCAGCGGGTTGCCCAGCCGGGACACCTGCACCTTCTCGCCGGTGACAGGGCCGGACTGCCCGGTGACGCGGGTCTTGGCCCGCTCGGTGGTCGTCCAGATCCCGATGACCGGGTTGCGCTTCACGTCGCCCTTGAGCGCCACGTCGGAGAACGGCACCTGCAGCGCGATCGTGTTGACGTTGTAGCCGGCGAGGGTGTCCTGCCCGACCTCGCTCAGGTCGCCGCCGTACAGCAGGTCGAACACCCGCAGGTCGAGGAAGAACGGGTCGTCGGCCTGGCCTGCGTAGACGTTCCAGCCGCCGGGGAGCCGCTTGTCGGCCTCGCCGCGCAGCTTCGCGTAGTCGGGCATCGTGGCCTTGCCGACCCGGGACGGCGCGACCGGCGCGCCGGTGACCCGCGTCTTGAAGGGCTCGCCGTGGAACGAGGACTCCAGCGTGTACGTCTGGCGGAAGAGCAGGTTCTCGTCGTCGATCGACGTGACGGGACCGTTGGCGTAGAGGAACGTGTCGCCGCCGCGGCGGTCGATGTTCTGGAACGTCCAGCGGAACACCGCGTCGGCCTTCGCGTCGCCGTCGCTGTCGACGTTGATGTTGTAGACGGCGTCGGTGGCGAAGGGGAAGAAGTTCGGGCCGCCGTCCGGTGCCGAGAACGGCTGCCAGTTGGCGATGAAGGTGACGTACCCGGCCCGTTCGGGGCTGACGAACGCGTACAGGTCGGTGTTGTCGACGGCAGGGTCGGCGGCGACGAGCGGCGCCTCCCGGTGGCTCGAGGCCGACGACGTGCCGGGCCCGAGGCCGGCGAACGCCACACCGGCCGCCACGAGCGCGGCCGCGGTGGCGCGCCACCGGCGGCCTGCCCGGGTTGGAGTGGTCATCTGCGTGGTCCCCTCGCGTCTGGAGCGGTCCTGTGACCGCCGCACGAGAGGACTTCGCCTTCACCCGGGTCGATGGATGGGTCGGTGTCGGCTAGCTGTCAGCGACCCATCCGCCCGTTCGTCAGCTCCGAATCGGCCGCCCGCCCACGCCCTGCCGTCAGCGGGCCGGCCGCACGCCCACGCCTTGCTGTCAGCGGGCCGGCCGCACGCCCACGCCTTGCTGTCAGCGGGCCGGCCGCACGCCCACGGCGCCGTAACCGTGGGAGACCTGCTCCTCGCCGTCGTCGGGGCGCCAGTCGCCGAGCCACACCAGCCCCGGGTCGAGCAGGTCGTAGCCGTCGAACAGGGCGGCGATCTGCGCCCTGGTACGGGGGACGATCGGCGCGCTGGACCGCCGGTACACCTGCTGGCCGGCGGCGGCGGGCGCGGCCGGGACCCCGTCCAGGGTGAGGTGCGAGACGACGAGGTGACTGCCGGGGACCGTGGCGTCGCGCAGCCGGGCGATGATGCCGCCCGGGTCGGCCTCGTCGGGCACGAAGTGCAGGATCGACACCATCAGGATCGCGACCGGCTCGCCGAGGTCGAGGTGCCCGGCGACGTCGGGGTCGGCGAGCAGCGCCTCCGGGTCCCGCAGGTCCCGGCACGCCACCGACACACGGTCCAGACCGTCCACAAGGGACCGTGCCTGGGCGACGGCCACGGGGTCGTTGTCGACGTAGACGACCCGGCCGTCGGTCATCTCGTGCACGTTGCCCTGCGTCGGCAGCCCCGTGCCGATGTCGAGGAACTGCCGCACGCCGGCCCGGTCCAGGTGCCGCACCGCCCGCTGCAGGAACCGCCGGTTGGTCCTGGCCGCCGCGGGCGTGTCCGGGAAGATCGCGAGGATCTGCTCCGCGGCCTCGCGGTCGGCGGCGAAGTTGTGATACCCGCCGAGGTAGTAGTCGTACATGCGGGCCACATTGGGAACGCTGGCGTCGACGTCGCCGAGACCGGTCATCCATCCACCTTAATGGGGTAGGTTCGGCGACCGTGCTGGACGGACTCGACGGGATCGACTGGGCCTCGCTGGAGCACGCGTACGGCCCGGCCGCCGACGTGCCCGGTCACCTGCGGGCGCTGCGCTCCGGCGCCGCCGGGGACCGGCGCGGGGCGCTGTCAGGGCTCTACGGCGGGATCTGCCACCAGGGGACCCGGTACGAGGCGAGCGCCCCGGCGGTCCCGTTCCTGCTGGAGCTGCTGGCGGACCCGGCGACCCCGGACCGGACCGCGGTCGTGGAGCTGGTCGCGTCGATCGCCGTCGGGCACCACGGGGCGTGGCTGCCGGACGGGTTCCCGGTCGCCGGGCTGCGGGCCGCGGCCGTGGGCGGCGCCGAGCTGCTGCGTGCCGCGCCACCGCCGGCCGAGGACGACGAGGACGAGGACTTCGAGGGGGAGAGCCGCCTGGACTACTGGGAGGCTCTCGGCGAGGACCAGCGGTCGGCCATGGCGGCGCACGTGGAGCTGGCCGCCTACGATGCCGTGCGCGCCGGCCTGCCCGTGCTGCGGGAACTCGTCATCGGCGGCGACGCGCACGGTGACGCCGCGTTGCGGGCGGCCGCGGCGTTCACGCTCGGCTGGTTCCCCGAGGACGACACCGCGAGCGTCGCGGTGCTCACCGCGGCGGTCGCCGACCCGTCCCGGTCCGTCGCCGCCACCGCGGTCGTGTCGCTCGGGCTGCTCGGCACCGTCGTGCCGGCGGCGCTGCGCGACACCAGGGCGGAGATCCGCTGGGCGGCGGCGGTCGCCCTCGCCCGGGTCCGGGGCGCCGGGGCCGGCGACGAGGCCACGCGGGAGCTGCTGCGCTGGGCCGGGGGCGCGAGCACCACCCGGGCCGGCATCCCGTTCCTCGGCGGTGACCTGGCCGGCTACGCGGCGCTGTCCCTGCCCGCGCTCGCCGCCGGTGACGCCGCCCTGGACGCGCTGCTGGCCCGGCTCGGGACGGTCACCGGCGTGGAGACCCTGCCGGTGCTCGGCACCGCGCTGCGGCTCGTGTTCCCGGACGGTCCCGGGTCCGGCGCGGCCGGGCCGCGGCACAGACTGGTGAAGGCGCTGGCGGAGGCGCCCGCCGCGTGGCAGATGGGCGGGCGGAGGTCCGGCGACGTGTCGGGGCTGCTGCGGTCGTTTGGCCTGCCAGGTGACCCTGCGGCGATGAATGCCCTGCTAGAGGACCAGTAGGGGCTGACACGCCGGTCCGGGGGTGCGACTGTTGTCATGCGGCAATTTGTTGTACGGTGGGTGAGTCGTCACCTCCGGCGGCCTGCCACATGTTGCGCGAGCAGCGTGCGGGGCGGGTCACCGACCGGGCCCGTCCAGACAGCGGCGGTCCACCCGGTGCCGTGACGGTTCTCGGTCTTACCGCCGGCGCTCAAGACACGGGCGCTGTGAGCGATCTTCTGACCGGTCTCGAGCCTCGTGCGCCCTCAAGCTGGGGATGCCCTGCTCGGCGTTGCCTTAAACGACGTCCTACAGGACGGACCGGTCATTGCACCGAAAGGCTGACCCTGCCGTGAGCACTGACCTGCACACTGACGCCACTCGCACCGCCGACCTCCACGACGTCGACTCCGTCCCGGCCGCCGACGCGGCCACGAGCGCCGGTTCGCACCGGACCAGGGAGACCGACGCCCAGGCCAAGGCGTTGCTGTCGCTGCTGGGCGACCTGCCCGCCGGCACCGACCGCGACCGCGTCCGGGCTCGCCTCATCGAGCTGTACATCCCCCTCGCCGAGTACCTCGCCCGGCGCTTCCGCAACCGCGGCGAGCAGTTCGACGACCTCGCCCAGGTCGCCAACCTCGGGCTGATCAAGTCGGTCGACGGGTTCGACCCGGAGCGCGGCGCCGCGTTCACCAGCTACGCCATCCCGATGATCGTCGGCGAGCTCAAGCGCCACTTCCGTGACAAGGGCTGGGACGTCCGGGTGCCCCGCCGCCTGCAGGA
>NZ_JBFAJA010000091.1:0-55187 GCF_040654975.1 Dactylosporangium sp. NPDC050588
CCGTTGTTGTAGTACTTGTACTTCAGCTTGTTGTCCGTGGTACGGACGTACACCTCGGTGGTGCCGTACTTCGGGTTGTACAGCAGTGCCGGGTCGCTGGCGATCGAGCCGCCGAGGTCGGACCACCCGGACCAGCCGTTGGCGTAGTACTTGTACTTCAGCGTCCCGTCAGCGAACCGGGCGTAGATCTCGGTCGTGCCGTACTTCGGGTTGTACAAGATGGCCGGGTTACCTGCCAGCTCGCCCCCGAGGTCGTTCCACCCGGACCAACCGTTGGAGTAGTAACGGTAGGCAAGGTGGTTGTTCGACAGACGCGCGTACACCTCGGTGGTGCCGTACGTCGGGTTGTACAGCACAGCCGGGTCACCCTGCGTGTTGCCACCCAGGTCAGACCAGTCCGACCACTCAGTGCCGGCCCGGTACGCGTACACGATCCGGTTGTCCGTCGTGCGGCCGTACACCTCGGTCGTGCCGAAACGCTGGTTGTTGATCCCAACGGGCTTCGACGCGATCGCCGGCGGGTCGACCTGACGCACGTACAGGAGCCGGTTCGCCGTGCTGTTCCACGCAGGACCGGGACCGTAACCGCCGTACATGTCCATGGCGCCGTTCGTGGCGCTCTGGATGAGCGCCTGGCGCACCTGTGACGGGGTGTAGTTCGGGTGTGTCTGCAGGATCAGCGCAGCCGCACCAGCCACGTGCGGAGCAGCCATCGACGTGCCCCAGAGCGACTCAGCGTAGGTCCCGGGGGCGATGGACGCCGACCAGATGTCGCCGCCCGGTGCGAGGATGTCCACGCACGGCCCGTAGTTCGACCAGCTGATCGGGTAGTCGCGGCCGTTGTACCGCCACGAGCCACCGACGGTCAGCGCGTCAGGAACCCGAGCCGGCGACATGTTGCAGGCGTTGACCGGGTCGTCGTTGGCGTCGCCGTTACCGGCGGCGATCGTGTACGTCAGACCCGACGCGATCGACTTCCGGACGGCCTCGTCCTCCGTCGGGAAGATTTGCGACCCACCGAGGCTCATGTTGACCACGGCCGGCTTGACCGCGTTCGCCGTGACCCATTCGATGCCGGCGACGACCTCAGAGGTCCAGCCGCCGCCGTTGCAGTCCAGGACGCGGACCGCGACGATCTTCACCTGCTTGGCCACACCATACGTGGCGCCGCCGATTGTGCCGGCCACGTGCGTGCCGTGCCCCTCGCAGTCGGAAACGTTGTCCGGCAGGTTGTGCTCGGGCGTGTTCCGACCATACGGGTCGGTGGCCGGGCGGAGCGCCCGGTCGACGAAGTTCTTGCCCCACGAACCCCGGCCGCCGAACTCGCCGTGCTCCTTGTACAGACCCGTGTCGATCACGTACGCAGTCACTGACGGCGCCGTGTTCGGGTAGGTGTACTGGTAGTCCAGCGCCGACGAACGCTGATCGACCCGGTCCAGGTTCCAGACCGGGTAGCTCTGCGTGTCCGACTTGTGCTGCAGCACGTCACGCGAGACGGACGCCACCGACTGGTCTGCCGCCAGACGCGCGGCCTGGTCCTCGGAGAGACCGGTGACCGCGAAGCCCTTCAGCACGACGCTGTACTCGTTGGTGACTTTGCCGCCGTGGCGGGTCGTCAGAGCCTTCGCCGAACTGGTGACGTTGGCCTTCGCCTGCGCCGTGTTCATGCCACTGAAGGCGGTGCTCTTCAGCTGAACGATGTAGCTACCCGGCAGAGCCTGGTCCGCGTTGCCGAAAACCTCGCCCCGCGGTGGTTTGACCACCTCTGCCGATGCCGGCGTGCCCGAGACGAGCACGACACCCGCGGCGGCGAGCGTCGAGACGCCCACCATCGCCCAGCGCCGCGGCCGGCTTACGAGCCGTCCATACGCAGCCCTTTCCTTGCCCTTTGTGTTGATGGTTATTCCCTCCCCATGAGGATCACCCGGCGGACATCGACGGTTCACGCCAGAAGGGTGATCGGAATTAGGGAGAGACTAAGTGGACGACCCCGTTCTCGGCCACCCCGTTCGGGTGTTCATGTCGTGAAGATCGGACGAAGGGACTAGCCGTGTGTTAGCCAGGCGGCGAGGGGCCCCGGCGGTTTGCTCCTGACCGTATGCTTCGCCCGACGTCCGGCCTAGGAGCGCACCATGTCCGATCCATCCCAATCCCTGCCCCAGCAGCCTCCCTACCCGCCGGCCGCACCGCCTCCGTTGCCGCCGCAGCAGGTGTACGAGCAGCCGCAATTCGGTCAGCCACAGCAGCCGCAATTCGGGCAGACGCCTTACGGGCAACCGCAATACGGTCAACCGCAGCAGGCGCAATACGGTCAGCCACAGCCCCAATACGGGCCGCCGCAATTCCACCAGCCACAGTGGACACCGCCGCCCGCCAAGAACCGTACGGCGCTGATTGTGAGCATCGTCGCAGTCGTCGTCGTCCTGCTGTTCGCGGCGGCGGTGACGGTCGCGTACAAGCTCACGCGCGACGACGAGCCGGCCGCGACCGCCTCAGCGGCGAACACGGCCGGTGGTGGCGGCGGCGAGAAGCGGCTGCGCCTGACGGCGCCGGCGACCGTCGGGTCGTGGAAGAAGGCGAGCAGTCAGGAGCTCGCCGACAAGCTGAGCGCCGCCGGCACCGTCAGCCTCATCGACGAGCCGTTCGCGGCCCAGTACGACAACGGCGGCATCACCGCGGCGATCTGGGGCGGGACCGGCAAGGAAATCCGGTACGACTCGGCGCAGGAGCTGTTCACGGCGTTCGTCAAGGGCGCCCTGACGATCACCCCCGGCACGCCCGGGACGACGTCGCCGGTCGACCCGGGGCTGATCGGCGGCCAGGCGTACTGCGTGGCCATCAAGGGCAGCGGCGCCGGTTCGTCGGCCTGCCTCTGGTTCGCGGACCAGCTGACGGTCGGGTTCGTCTTCACCGGTGGCGAGCCGGACGCCGCGGGCGGATACGTGAAGGAGATGCTGTCGGGCTTGGTGACCTTCGGCTAACGGTCCGGGACGCCGAGGTTCAGCTCGGCGGTGGCGAGCATGCGGGCGATCTCGATCCGCGGCTGCCGGAACTCCATCGCCACGACCTGGAACGGGTCGACGACGTGGACGGCGCCCTGCGCGTCGGTGGCGCTCAGCACGTACCGGTAGCCGCGCGGCGCGTTCGGTGCGGGCCGGACCTCCCAGGCCGCGCCGAGGCGGGCCGCCATGACGCGCGCGACGAACGACACGAGGTCGGCGTGCAGGGTGACCCAGTCGTCGGTCTGGAACTCCGTCAGGGGCAGCCGGTTCACGTACACCTGCAGCAACGGCACGACGGAGACCGGGTCGCGCTCGGCTTCGTCGGCTGGGGCACCGACGAGCTCGGCGACCGCGGCGAAGTTCTTCCGCGAGCCGGCGGCCCAGTCCTCCAGATCGGCGTCGGTCACCATGGACGGCCCTTCACCGGTTGCGCAGACGGGCGAGGAACGAGCGGGGCGCCGGCCGCTGACCCACGACGGCCGCGGGCCGTTTGACGGCGGCCGGCCGTTTGACGGTGGACGACGGCGCGGTGATCAGGCCGCGGGTGCGCAGCTCGGCCCAGATCCACGGCGGGCACAGCCCCCGGTAGCTGCGGAACTCCTCCAGCGGCACCCGGGTCGGCCGCAGCTCCAGCCAGCTCTCCTTGCTCAGCACGCCGCGGCACCGCTCCAGTGGCAGGGGTAAGTAGTCGTCGAAGCGCGACTTGTCCTGGCTGGTGATCTTGAGCACGTCGGCGCCGCCGGTGTCGGCGCTCAGCACCAGCACCGGGCGGTCCTTGCCTTCGTCGTCCTCCTCGAAGGTCACGAACGCGTTCCACACCTCGTGCGTCTTGGGCACGCGGACGGCCGGGTCGCGGGCCGGTCGCGGAGCCACGTCGGGACGGAGGCGGCGCAGCACCGCGATGGTCAGTACCGCGGCGGCGAGGGCGAGCAGCGGCAGGGTCAGCAGCATGATCGCCACCGTGGTGGTGGAGGCGGTGCGGGGGTTGCCGGCGACGGGCACGTGGTTGACGGCCGCCCATGCCCCGACCAGGCCGACGGCCGCGAGCACCACCCCGGCCCGCACGAACAGGTGCACGACGCCGTCGATGTCCGCGAACTGCCAGACGGCGATGCACACCACCAGCGCGCCCAGGGTCACGGCGCCGCCGGTCCAGAAGTCGAAGACCCGGAAGCCGAGCGCATAGGCGACGCACTTGGCGGCGATGCAGCCCGCGAGCAGGATGCCGGCGCGGACGAAGATCTGGCCCGCGCTGTTTCCGCCGGGCGTGCGGAAGCGGCGGCCGAGCACGAGGGCCACGACCGGCGAGGCGACCAGCCCCGGCCAGATCGCGCCGGCGTCGCTGTGGCCGAGCAGCACGTCGGCGGGCAGGCCGATGACGGCGGCGCCGCCGAACCAGGCGGCCACCACGATCGGCAGCAGCACCCAGCCCAGCGGCGTGAGGAACAGGGCCCGCGACTCCCACGCGATGACGCACACCAGGCCGAACCCGATCGCGGCGGCGATGAAGAGCAGCGCCCCGGTGCCGTTGAGCAGCCCGTCAGCGACGGCCATGCGCGCTCCTCCCCCACACGGTCGGCATCAGCCTGCCATAGACCATTGTGTCGCCGGTACGGTCCGCGCGGGCCCGACAATTCGCGCTGTCGCGACCGCGTCACACCCAGTCACGCCGCCGCGGCGCCTCACGTGAGGTCGTCGAGCGCCGCCGCCTCCGACACGGTCTCCTCCGGCAGTTGCGGCGCCGGCGACGGCCACGGCTTGAGGCCCTGCACGACGGTGCCGTAGAACGCGTCGAGCGCCGTGATGACGCTGTGCACGAAGGCCCCTCTGACGCCGGACCGCCTGGCGCCCATCGGAGTGCTCCGGCTCAGCTTGAAGGTGGTGATGACCAGCCCGGCCGCGCCCGGGATCTTCAAGGTCGCGTCGAGGACGCCGTCGACGGCGAGCTTCGAGACGACCGCGGCCTGCCGGGCGGCCGGGTCCACGGCGAGCCGGCGGGGCAGCGGGCTGGTGACGGTGACCCCGAGCTCGGCGGTGAGGTGCAGGCAGAGGAACCGCACCAGCCGCAGCCACGCGTCGGCGACCGCGGGCACCTTACGGTCGGCGGCCCGCAACGTGCCGGCGACCGCCGCGTCCCGGACGGTCGCCCACGCGGCGCCCATGTCGTCGAACCCGGACGCGCCCGAGCGGGGGTGCTCCAGGTACTTGATGAACTCGGCCAGAATCCACGCCTGGACCGGCGTCTCGACGCCGCGGTGCGTGAGCACCATCCTGGCCTCCTGCAGGATCTCGGCCCACGACAGGTGCAGCATCCCGACCTTGCGGAGCTTGCGCTTGTCCACGTCGACGGGGTGCTCGCCGGCGCCGGGCGCGATCTCGTTGGACAGCGTGACGACCACGTCGTAACCGCGGATCCGGGCGACGTCGAGGTACTTCTCGACCTGGTCGCGGCGCAGCTGGGAGGTGCCGGTCTTGACCTCGAGCAGGCACATCCACAGGCGGCTGCCGCGGGCGACCCTGATCACGCCGTCCGGGATGACCTTGCGGTCGGCGAGCTCGAACTGCACCTCGGCGAACGTCTCCACGGTGCCCGCGGGGGCGCCGAGCCGCGCGACGATGCCGCGGGCGAACGGGCGGACGGCGTACATGGTCGCCAGCAGCGCCGACGTGGCCCGCTTCTCCTGCTCCTCGGCCGCGCCGACACCGGCGACCGAGAAGAGCCGGGCCGCCGGCCAGTTCGTGCCGCCGGCCAGGGCGGGCACCGGCGGCATGATCCTGGTGGTCCGGGGTTGCCTGGTGCGCACCGTCTTCGCCCGGCTGGCCGCCGGAGCGGCGCGAGGCCGGCGAGGCCGGTGTCCCAGCCCTGACCGACCGCGCGCAACTTCCAGGCACCGTTGCGCCGGTACACCTCACCGAACACGAATGCCGTCTCGACCGTGGCGTCGGTGATGTCGTACCGGACGATCGGCGCTCCCCCGTCGTCCAGCGCCACGAGATGCATTCCGCTCAATTCGCCGAACGAGCCCCGGTCGAGACTCGCGGCAATCGCAATGGTGTCGACATCACCGGGCACCGACTCGAGGTCGACCGCGATCCGCTCCTCCACACCGCCCTCGGTGACGCTCGCACCGAGATGCCGCACCGACCCGTCCGCCGAGGTCGGCTGGTTGGAGAAGACGAAATCAGCGTCCGACAGGTGCCCACCACCGCCCGTAGTGGGCACCCCATCCGTACAGGCGGATCAAACGAGAGGGAAGGCGACGTCGCAGACCTCGTCCGACGGGGCAGCGGCGCCGAAGTCGGCGAAGTAGACCTCGCGGGGTGAGGAGCTGACCGGCAGGCCCTGGGCGGCGACCCACTGCGCGACCGCGTCGAAGGCGGACAGAATCTGCGGGTACGCGACCTGGGCCTTGATGATGCGGGTGAACGCCTCGCGGTGGGCCGGCTCGACGCGGACGGCGCTGTCCAGCGGGCCGGACGGGTCGACCGGCAGGCAGATCTCGACGGGGCCGTCGCTGTCCTCGTTGACCTCGCCGTGGTACACGATGAAGCAGGGGCCGGTCATGCCGTCGCCGTGGCCGGTGGCGGCCTTGAGCAGGCGGCCGATGGCCTCGTCGATCCAGGCCTGCAGCTCCTGGGCGTTCACGTGCCGCTGTTCGGTCAGCACCGTCTGTTGGGGCACGTCGCGGACCTGCACTTCGTACATGGTGAGACTCTCCCGGTCGTCGAGCAGCCGGCTGCGCAGGTGGGTGACGAGCTCGCGGCGGACGGCCGTCGCGTGCTCCTGGGCGGCCCAGTAGTCACCGAGGAGGCCGGCCCGCGTCCGCGGGTCGGGGGCGGCGACGATCGCGGCGACGGTCGCGAGCGGCATGTCGAGGCGGCGGAGCCGGGCGATCAGCCTGGCCGTCTCCAGCTGCTCCTCGCGGTACCAGCGGTAGCCGTTGTGCTCGTCGACGGCGGCGGGCAGGAGCAGGCCCTGCCGTTCGTACAGCCGCAACGCCTTCGGGGAGAGCCACGACCGCCGTGCGAACACCCCGATGGTGAGCAGCTCCTCGTCCACCTGCGCTCCTTCCGGGCCGGGCGGACCGCCCGGCGCGATTCAGGGTCGGCCTTGCCCATGGGGCAAGGTCAAGCCGCGCCGCCGGCGGCGGAAAATGCCGGTGCGTGCGCCGGCCGGCTGAGCCAGTATGGGGCGAGGACCACGTCGAGGACTCGAGGAGCGGACATGCGCGCAGGGATCACGTCCATCCGGAAGGGAGTCATCGACGCTGGAGGCCTGACCCTGCATGACCATCCTCAACCTCGGCATCGTCGCGCATGTCGACGCCGGTAAGACCAGCCTGACCGAGCGGCTGCTGTTCCGCGCCGGCGTCATCGACCGGATCGGCAGCGTCGACGACGGCAGCACGCAGACCGACTCGCTCGCCCTTGAACGGCAGCGGGGCATCACCATCAAGTCCGCGGTGGCGTCGTTCCCCGTCGGCGGCGTCACGGTCAACCTGATCGACACACCCGGGCACCCCGACTTCATCGCCGAGGTGGAGCGCGCGCTCCGCGTCCTGGACGGCGCCGTCCTCGTCGTCTCCGCGGTCGAGGGCGTCCAGGCGCAGACCCGGATCCTGATGCGGACGCTGCGGCGGCTGCGCGTACCGACGCTGATCTTCGTCAACAAGATCGATCGGCGCGGCGCCCGGCACGAGGACCTCCTCGCCGACCTCGCGGCCATGCTGACGCCCGCGCTCGCCCCTATGGGCCGCCCCACCGGCCTGGGCACGCCCGGCGCCGCCTTCGAGCCCGGCACCGCCCGCCTGGCGGAGGCCCTGGCCGAGCACGACGAGCAGGCCATGGCTGCTTTTGTGCACGATGCGGCCGATGTACGGCTGGAGCCCGAGCTCGCCCGGCAGACCGCGGCGGGGCTGGTCCACCCGGTGTACTTCGGCTCGGCGACGACCGGTGCGGGGGTCGACGCGCTGGTCTCCGGTCTCGCCACGATCCTGCCCGCAGCGACCGGCGACCCCGGCGCCCCGCTGTCCGCGACGGTGTTCAAGGTCGAGCGCGGCCCGGCCGGCGAGAAGATCGCGTACGTCCGCCTCTTCGCCGGCACGATCCACGTCCGCGACCAGCTCCCGGCCGGCAAGGTCACCGCGATCGGCATCCCCTCGGGCGGCACCGCGGTGCCCGTCGGGTCGGTCGCCGCGGGCCAGATCGGCAAGCTGTGGGGCCTCAGGACCGTCCGGATCGGCGACACCATCGGCGCTGACCCGCCGCGCGCGGGCTCGGCCCAGCTCTTCGCGCCTCCTACGCTGGAGACCGTCGTCGTGCCCCGGAACCCGCGCGACCGCGCCCGCCTGCACGCGGCGCTCGCCCAGCTCGCGGAGCAGGACCCCCTGATCGACCTGCGCCTGTCCGACACACCGCCCGACACACCGCCCGGCTCGGCGGCGGGCTCGGGGACTGGTTCTCCGTCGGGTTCGAGGGCCGGTTCGAGGGCCGGTTCGCCGTCGGGTTCGCCGTCGGGTTCGCCGTCGGGTTCGCCGTCGGGTTCGCCGTCGGGTTCGGCGGCGGGTTCGCCGTCGGGTTCGCCGGGCGTCTCTCTGGCCGTCTCGTTGTACGGCGAGGTCCAGAAGGAGGTCATCGAGGCGACGCTCGCCGCGGAGCACGGCGTGCTGGTCGACTTCCGCGAGTCGACGATCGTCTACGTCGAGCGGGTCGCCGGCACCGGCTCCGCCGTGGAACTGCTCGGCGCGCCGGACAACCCGTTCCTCGCCACGGTCGGCCTGCGCGTCGAACCCTCCGACGGCGGTATCGAGTTCCACCTGGACGTGCCCGTCGAGTCCATGCCGATGTACGTCTACAACAGGGCCGCCGACTTCGAGGCCGCGATGTCCTCGTACGTGCGCGACACCCTCCGCCAGGGCCTGCACGGCTGGAACGTCACCGGCGCCAGGGTCACGATGACCACGTCCGGCTACCAGGCCCCCAGCAGCTCCGCCGCCGACTACCGCAAGCTGACCCCCTTGGTGCTCATGCGCGCGCTGCGCCAGGCCGGCACGCAGGTCTGCGAGCCGGTCCACCGCTTCCATCTCGAGATCCCGGCCTCCACCACGGGCGTGGTGCTCGGCCTGCTGTCGAAGCTCGGCGCCGTGCCGTCGTCGCAGGACCAGCGCCGCGACTGGTGCGAGGTGACCGGCACCATCCCGGCGGCGCGCATCCGCGATCTGGAACGCCGCCTGCCCGGCATCAGCCACGGCCTCGGAGTCCTGGAGTACGCCTTCGACCACCACCGTCCTGTCCACGGAACGCCGCCCGTCAGGCCCCGCTCCGACCACAACCCGCTGAACCGCAAGGAGTACCTGCTGTGGGTCTCACGCCGCGTCGCCGCCGGCCCCGTCGGTTAACTCCTGCCGCAACCGGGCCAGGGTGATCCGCATGCCCTCCCGGTTGTCCTCGGGCCTCGTCTTCGCGGCCTTCCCGGTGAAGATCCTGCCGAGGATCATCGCCCCGCGAACCCGCTGGTCGATCCAGTACTGGGTGACCTCGGTCCCGCCCTCGACCCCCGCGAGCCGGAACCCCCACCGGGCGACCGGCATCCCGAACGTCGTCACGTCGAACGCGAACTCCACCCCGGGCTCCGCCGCCACCACCTCGCACGTGGTGAACCAGACATACGCCCCGCGCCGGTTGAACCCGACGAACCGCCGCGGCACCCGCTCCGGCGACCGCGTCAGCACCCAGGTGCCGAAGCACTCGGGACTGTGCCTCGCCATCCGCCGCACGTCCGCCACCGCCCGGAACACCACCTCCGGCGCCACGCCGACGGTGACCCTCTCGACGACCTCGTCAGCCATCTCTCAGCTCCCCATCCGTTCTTCGAACCGGGCCCGGTCAAGGTAGTCCGTCCCGCGCGGCCAATCACCCAAGTCGCCACCGCCGATCGCTGACCGCAGGTCGTGTCGCTCAAGCCGCCCGGCGGCCACCGACCCGGCCAGATCACCACCCGCAGGCCGTGTTGCTCAAGTCGTCACCGGCCACTTACCAGACAGGTCACCACCCGCAGGTCGTGCCGCTCGACCCATCGCCACCGGCCACCAACGACCAGGTCACCACCCGCAGGCCGTGTTGCTCGAATCGCCACCGCCGACCACCGACCGGCCTGATCAACACCCGCAGGGTCGTGCCGCTCAACCCATCGCCACCGGCCACCAACGACCAGGTCACCACCCGCAGGCCGTGTTGCTCGAATCGCCACCGCCGACCACCGACCGGCCTGATCAACACCCGCAGGGTCGTGCCGCTCAACCCGTCGCCACCGGCCACCAACGACCAGGTCACCACCCGCAGGCCGTGTTGCTCGAATCGCCACCGCCGACCACCGACCGGCCTGATCAACACCCGCAGGGTCGTGCCGCTCAACCCATCGCCGCCAGCCACCGACCGGTCAGGTCACCACCCGCAGGTCGTGGATCAGCTCCGAGAAGACGACCGGCGGCAGGTCCCCGAACGTCCTGCCGTCGGCGCGAGCTAAGACCAGGTCGGCGACCGTCTGCGGCGGTGCGGAGTCGACCGTGTCGGAGGCGTGCCAGCCGGGCTCGGTGTCGAGCACCGCGTAGACGCCCCCGCCGATCGGCTTGGCCATCTGCACGACGGCGTCATACCAGCGGGTCCAGCCGTGCCGCTCAAGACCACGCAGCACCGCGACCGTCACCTTCCGCCCCTCGAAGCGATCGATCGCCCGCGCGCCCCGCTCCTCGTCCGTGACGCGGTACGCCGGCCGCCCCAACTGCTCGAACGGCTGCAGCAGCTCGTAATCGGCGAACACCTCACCCCACGCCGCCAGCCCGCCCTCGGGGAACTGCAGCGGATGCAGCACACCGAGCGCCGCACCGGCCGGCAGGATCACGGGCTCGTCGTCGACACCAGCAAGGGTGCCGTCCTCGGCGACCCGGACGGTCGTGACAAGCCCACCGCGCTCCTCCCCCGCTGTCGCGGTCGGTACCAGGTCCTCGAACACCCCCCAGACCAGCCGCCGGGCGAGGTGGCTCATCCACGGGTGGGTGGCGAAGCGGTCGAGGAAGATGGCGGCCGGGATGCGGCGGCCGGTGCACATGGCGCGCTCCAGCCGCGACACGTGCAGCGACGCCGACGCGCGGGCCTCCTTGCGCAGCGCGGTGATGCGGTCCTTGGCCTGCTTGTGTCGCTGCTTGTCCTCACCGCGGGCCGGCTTGGGCAGCTCGGCGTGGACCCGGCCGGTCGCGTCACGGACGACGGGCAGCAGCTGGTGGTCGAAGACGATCCGGAACGTGCCGGCGTCGGTCTCGACCGTGTCGCCGTCGTCGTCGAGGCCGAGGGTGGGCACGAGCCGGTCGGCGAGCTCGTCGGAGGTGAGGCCGCGCAGGTCGGCGATCGCTTCGATGTGCTGGCGGGCGACGCTCTTGAACACGGGGAACCTGGACTTCTCGGCGAGCAGATTGAGCTCGATGAGCGCCGCGTCGGTGCCGCGGTGCCGCAGCGCGTCGAGGGCGGCCTGCGCACGGGCGCTCGCGCCCTGCCCCGGCCAGTGCTTGGCGAGCGCGGCGATGCGGCGCGCGCCCGCGTCGTCGCCGATGAGCCCGACGGCCTGCATGCACCAGCCGTCGGGAGCGGGCGCGCCCGCGGTGAGCCACCGCTCGAACAGCTCCTGCGCGAACGCCGCCCGCGACCCCGCCGTCCACGCGTCACGGGCGGCGAGGACCGCGGGATGCACCTCGTCGGCGTTGCAGACGGAGAGCCTGGCCAGCAGGTGCTCGACCGTGTCAGGGTCGGCGACGGCGCCATCGAGAGTGGCGATCAGCGACGGCAGCGGCGTGGCTGTCACGTACTGCGGCAGCTTCACCGACGTGACCGGGTCCTTGTCGAGCAGCGCGACGAGGTCGCCGGCCCGCTCCCCCGCCTGCGCGAGCAGCAGCGGGCGGTGACCCTGCGCGTCGAGATACCGCAGGACCCGCCCGACCGCGGTGTCCGCCGGCGTCGCCGACCACAGCGCGACGGCGCCCGCCGCGGCGTGCCGGGGATGGCGCAGCAGCCAGGACCGGGCGGGGCGGCGCAGCTTCTTGCCGGCGAACGCCTGCACGACCGGCGCAATCAACGCGACGTGCCCGACCGGCTGCGCGGCCTCCAATGCGTGCTCCACGCTGGCCCGGTCGGAGAACGCGGCGAGCAGCGGGGCGACGTGACTGATGCCGTGCCGGGCCAGCAGCAGCGGCAGCGTGAACCGCACGTGGTAGTAGTGCTGCGCGAAGCCGAGTGCCATCAGCCGCTCATGTGTCCACAGTGGAGCGATCGCGAGCATGGTCAGCGTCGTCGGCAGCGCCCAGTGCTCCCGATGCTCCAGCCACGCCGTCACCTGGGCCGTGTCGCACCGGCTGATCGACACGCCGTCCCACCGCACCGAGCCGTCGTCGCCGCCCAGCCCCTCGGCCGCCGCCCGCTCCTCGTCGCGCCAGCGCAGCTCGGGCTCGACCGGCACCGCGGGCTCCAACCAGACCGGATGCGCCGCGGCGGGCGGCCGGTAGTCGCAGGGGATGCCGTCGGGCACCACCATCTCGGTCGCCGGATCGCGGCCGGGCTCGAACGCGCCGGGGTCGGTGAGCGGGCCGAGCGCCGCCCACGGGTGCCCGGCCTCCCGCTCCCGCCGCAGCGCCTCGCGCGCCGCGTCGTCGTCGATGTGGGCCAGCAGGCTGCACCACATGCCGTTGTGATGGGCATGGTCCTCGAACGGATACGCCGGCTTCATCGTGGCCATGACGGGACCCGCGGCGGCGCCGGCGATGTCGAGGACGCTCGCGAGATAGGCCCGGCCACCGCCCGTGCCGAAGAACTCCCACCGAACCTTCTCGTTGGCGGCGAGGAGCTTCTTGAGCGTGCCGAGGTCGCCGGCGGCGAGCCCGGACGCATGGACGTCCACGTTGCCGAATCTGCCGCTGTACCGCATAGCGTCGCGATGCGCGCCGCGCTCCTCCTCGCCGGCTTGGGGGCCCAGCGGCAGCAGGAACGAGGTGGCCCAGAACAGGTCGGCGCGGACGCTGCCGGTGTGCTCGGCGGCCTTCTTGTCGCGGACTTCCAGCAGCGCGTCACGGGCCTGGGCATAGGTCGGCTCGTCGGCGAGGACCAGCAGCTCACGCAGTCGACCGAAGACCCCGACACCGACATAGGGCAGCTCGACGTGCAGCCCACCGAGGATCCGACGGCAGCCCTCGACCAGGCCGTGCGCCGCGACGAGGAAGTCGGCGAGCCAGTCGTGAACCGGGCCGGACAGATACTCGAACCTGGCCCGGCACGCCTCCACGAGCGCGCGGTCCTCGGCGGCGGTGCCGACCCGGTGCTCGTGGTCCAGCAGCCGGTGCCCTGTCGCGCGCTCCTGCGCCTCCGAGGAGGTGACGAGCTCCCAGACCCTGGACGGATTGCCGCGCTCGCGGATCGCGGCGTCCTCCGACCACACGCCGCGGCGCAGCCCCGCCCATGCCTCCTTCACGGTGGCGAGCGGTCTGATGTCCGTCGTGATGCCGCCACGGCGCGGATGCAGGACCGAACGCAGCCAGGGACTGACCGCGATCCCGTCGCGCCACACGAGCGGCGGCGGCTGCGGCGGGGTCCACTCCAGCGGGGCTGAGGACGCCTGGGGCGTGGTCCATCTGGTCACGGCGTCACACTAACCACGACCACCGACAAAACCGCCCGCCCGCTGATCAACGTTGGACGGAAACCGTCGTACCCGCGTGGTAGGAACAAGGCATCGAGACGGAAGGGGCAACGATGCTCACGGATTCGAAGGCGTTCAGCGGGTTCTCGACGGGCGACGTCCCGGCAGCCAAGCGGTTCTACAGCGAGACCCTCGGCCTCACGGTCGACGAGGAGCACGGCATGCTGCACCTGCGCCTCGCCGGGGACAAGGACGTACTGATCTATCCGAAGCCCGATCATCAGCCGGCGACGTTCACCGTGCTCAACTTCCCCGTCGAGGACATCGAGGCCGCAGTCGACGAGCTGATCCGGCGGGGCGTGACGTTCGAGCAGTATGAGACCACCGACGCCAAGGGCATCCATCGCGCCGGCGGGCCGCTGATCGCATGGTTCCGCGACCCGGCCGGCAACATCCTGTCCGTGCTGCAGCAGTGACGCCATGATCCCGGCAGACGTCTTCGACGAGCACCGCGGTCGGCTCAAGGCCGTCGCCTACCGGGTGCTCGGCCGGGTCGGCGACGTCGAGGACGTCGTGCAGGACGCGTGGCTGCGGTGGAGCACCGTCGACCCGGCGACGGTCGACGACCCCGAGGCGTATCTGGTCCGGGTGACGACCCGGCTGGCGATCGACCGGCTGCGCAGCGCCCAGGCGCGCCGGGAGCACTATGTCGGGCCGTGGTTGCCTGAGCCGATGCTGACCAGCCCCGACGTCGCGGAGCGGGTCGCCCTGGCCGACTCGGTGTCCACGGCGATGCTGCTGGTGCTGGAGTCGCTGTCGCCGTTGGAGCGGGCGGTGTTCGTGCTGCGCGAGGCGTTCGGCTATTCGCACGCGGAGATCGCCTCGTTCGTCGGGCGGAGCGAGGTCTCCGTCCGCCAGACCGCGGCGCGGGCCCGCGCCCACGTCGAGGAGCATCGCGTCAGGTATGACACCGATCTGGCGACGAGGACCGAGGTCACGCAGCGGTTCCTGGCCGCATGCGCCGGCGGCGACCTGCGCAGGCTGGTCGAGGTGCTCGCCCCCGGTGTCGAGCTGGTCAGCGACGGCGGCGGCCTGGCACCCGCACCGCGCAAGGTGATCGCGGGGCTGGAGCTGGTGGCGGGGGCGCTGCTGACGTTCGCCGGCCGCCTGCCCGAGGCACCGAGCATCGCCGTCGAGGATCTCAACGGCGGCCCCGCCATCGTCGTGTATTCCGCCGGTACGCCGGCCGTGGCCGTGTTCCTGTACCTGGTCGACGGCCTGGTCCGCTCGATCCACCTGGTCAGCAACCCCGAGAAGCTCTCCGGCATCCCACCACTGCCGTCAGCGACATGAGGAGGCAATCCGCGCCGTTGCCGGGAAGACCCCGGCACGTTCGGAGGCGATCCTGCGCGCCCGACGAACGACGGACGTTGCGAGGTGACATCGGTGCCGTGTGACGCATCGCAACGAGGACCGGGTCATGCAGTGCTTCGGCAGTGGCGCAGGCGAGACGAAGAGCGGTGAGTGGATGTCGTCGCGCTGGATGGTGCGGAGGAGGCAACCGCGCCTGATGACGGCGCGGTCAGATTGGTGCGGTGGAGGTGACGCGCGTGCTGGCGGCGCGGCAGGGTCGGTGCGGCAGGGTCGGTGCGGCAGGGTCGGTGCGGCAGGGTCGGTGCGGCAGCGGCGACCGCGCCTAATGACGGCGCGGCGGTGACGACCGCACCTGGTGGCGGCGTGGCAGGGTCGGTGCCGCAGCGGCGACCGCACCCGATGACGGCCCGGCAGCGTCGGCCCGGCAGCGTCGGCCCGGCGGTGGCGGGGATGGTGTGGCGTGCGTTGGGTGGTCTGCCGGTGCCGGTGATGGCCGGCCCGGTGTCGGTTCGTGAGTGGGATGGGGGCGCCCCGGCTGTGTTGGGCCGGGTGCCGGGCGCGGATGCCGGTGAGGCGGGCCTTGGACAGCCCGGTCCGGCGGCGGGTGGGGTGGGTGAGCGGCGTCACTGTCGGGGCGGCTCACGGATCGGTGGAGTGGCTCGTCCTGGGGGTGATGCGCGGCCGGCACGGCGGGCGCGCGAGAACCGGAAGGGAGCCGGGCATGCACCGGATCGTTGTCCTCGGCGGCGGGTACACCGGGATGATCGCCGCTATTCGTGTGGCGCGCAGGGCGCGGCGGCTCGGGGTCGTCGTCACGGTGGTGAATCCGTCGGAGCGGTTCGCCGAGCGGTTGCGGATGCATCAGGTCGCCAGTGGGCAGGTCGTTCGGGAGGTGGGGATTCCGGAGCTGTTGCGGGGCACTGGCATCGAGTTCGTGCAGGGGTGGGCGGAGCGGGTCGATCCCGGGCGGCGGGAGGTGAGCGTCGGTGGGCGGGTCGTGGGCTACGACACGCTCGTCTACGCGATCGGCAGTGTGGCGCAGACCGGGACGGTGCCTGGGGCGGAGGCTCACGCGTACACGCTGAACTCCGTCGAATCGGCGGCACGGCTGGCGGACCTGCTCGCCGCGCGGACGGGCGCGACGGTCGCGGTGGTGGGCGGCGGGCTCACGGGCGTCGAGGCTGCCACGGAGATCGCCGAGCGGCACCCGGAGGCCCGCGTGCTGCTGCTCAGCCGTGACGTGCCCGGTTCGATGATGTCGGCGCGGGCGCGGGCGCATCTCGACCGGGCGCTGCGGCGGCTCGGTGTCGGCGTGCGGACCGGGGTCGAGGTCACGAAGGTCCTGCCGGACGGGGTCGAGCTCGCCGGCGGTGAGGTCGTCGGTGCCGACGCGACGCTCTGGACGACCGGGTTCACGGCGTCGCCGCTCGCCGCGGAGGCGGGGATCGCCGTGGATGAGCGCGGGCGGATCGTGGTGGACGCGACGTTGCGGTCCGTGTCGCACCCGGACATCGTCGCGATCGGTGACGCCGCGGCGATCACGCAGCGGTGGGGGACGATCCACGGCACCTGCCAGAGCGGCATTCCCAGCGGGGCGCACGCGGCGGACAGCATCGCGCGGGTGCTCGCCGGGAAGCCGGCCAAGCCGTTCCGGTTCGGGTACATCCACCAGCCGGTGTCCCTCGGCCGCAGGGACGCCGTCATCCAGTTCACCCGGCCCGACGACACCCCGCGGCGCTGGTTCCTCAAGGGTCGCGCCGCGGTCGTATACAAGGAGTTGGTCACGAGGAGCCCGTTGCCGTCGTACCGGCTGTCGAAGCACCTCACCATCCCCGCCGCCGCCCTCTCCTCCCGCGGCTGAGACAGACACCGACAGCCGCGGAGGCGGGCAACGTGGCGGGGAGAACGAGCGGGGTGGGCGGGGGTCATTCGGTGCGGAGGACCTCGGCGATGGTGAGACGGGCGGCGGCGCGGGCTGGGACGAGGGCGCCGAGGACGGCGATCGCGGCGCCGGCGAGGGCCAGGAGCAGCAGGGTGGCCGGCTGCCAGACGTTGAGCAGGGCCAGCGGGATGTCCACCTTCGCGGCGCGGGTTGCCACGGGGACGACGAGACGGTGGGCGAGGACGCCGGTGGGGACGCCGACGAGGCCGCCGAGGAGGCCGAGGCCGGCCATGGACGTCACCGTCATCACGACCACCTGGCGGGGGGTCATGCCGATGGACTTGAGCATGCCGAGGTCGCGGCGGCGTTCGCGGACGTTGAGCAGGACGGTGTTGAGGACGCTCAAGGCGGCCACCACACCGAGCATCAGCGACAGCGCGGTCGACAGGCTGATCATCGAGACCGTGAACGAGTTGACGCCCACGTTGCTCCATGCGGCGAGGCCGGGGTCGGCGGCGCGGACGGAGGCGAGGTACGCGGATATGTCGGTGCCCGGCAGGAGCGAGATCTCGTACATGACCTCGTGGTTGGGGATCGGCTGCTGCGGGCCGAGCCGCTGCAGGGTCTCCCAGGTCGTGATCAGGGCGGGGCCGCCGACGGCGGCGCTCATGGTCTCGCCGACGACGGTCACCTCGGTGCGGTGGCCGTCGAGCTCGAGCGTGAGCCGGTCGCCGAGGTGGATGCCGCGCTCGTGCAGCAGCGCCGAGGGCACGACGATCTCGCCGGGGGCGCGCAGCCACCGTCCGGCGACGATGGCCTCCTTCAACCCCACCTCGTCGTGGTCGCCGCGCAGGAAGTCCACCGGGACCGCCTGGGTCTGCCCGGCGACGGTGACGTCGATCCCGAGCATGGCGGTCACGTGCCGGGTGCCGGGCAGCGACCGCAGCAGCCGCTCGATGTCCTCGTCGGAGCGGGTGGTCGTCGCCTGCTGGAACTGTGGGTTGCCTGGCCGGACCGCGATCGGGGCGGTCTCGTTGCGGTCGGCGATGCTCGAATACCTCGAGACGGTGGTGGCGAGCCCGCTCGCGAACGTCACGGTCGTCACGCCGAGCACGACTGCGGCGACGGTCAGGGCGGTGCGGGCCGGCCGGGCGAAGGGCAGGCCCAGCCCGAGGCTCACCGAGCGCGGCAGCCGGACCCCGCTCAGCCACCGCTGCACCCGCAGCCCCCGGCCGGTGCGGGGAGCGCTGCCGGCGCTGATCGCCTCGGCCGCCGGGAGCCGCCGGGCCCGCAACGCCGGCAGCAGCGCGGCGAGCAGCACCACGACGAGGATCCCGGCGAGCGCGGCGATCTGCACGCGCAGCCCGTTGCCCACGTCGCCGTGGAAACCGAGGCCCTGGAAGGCGTTCGTCAGCAGTGGCCGTGCGGCGAACTCGCCCCCGATGATGCCGAGCCCGCCGCCGACCACCGCCGGCACGGACACCATCGTCAGATACACGCCGACGACCTGGGCCGGGGTGAAGCCGATGGCCTTGAGGATTCCGATGTGCCGGTATCCGGAAACGACCGCCCCGCTGACGACGTTGGCGACGACCAGGACGGCGACGAACAGCCCGAGGAGCCCGAAGACGATCAGGAACGGCACGTAGGCACCCGGGCCGGCCTTCACCGCCTCCTTGATCACCAGGTAGGAGCTGGTGGCGAGCAGGCCGTCGGACGGCAGCGCGGCGGTGAACGCGTCGATGGCCGGCTCGGTCGGCTCGCCGGGCAGCCGGTACAGCATCTGGACGGCGGTCGGATGCAGCTGCGCCATCTGCGCGGGGGTGACCCACGCGTCGGCGGTGCGGCTGACGCTGTACCCGAAACCGACGACCGTGAGCGGCGGCGCGCCCCGCAGCTGGATGACGGACCCGACCAGGGACGGCGGGTGGTAGCCGGCCGCCGGCGGGAGGTCCGCCACCACGATCTCGCCGGGTGCGGTCGCCCAGCGGCCGTCCCACAGCTCGACCCGGTCGACCGGCCCGGCGGGGTCGGCCCGCCCGACGACGGTGAGCGAGTCGGGCAGGTGGAGCGCGGCGTCGGCCGGCGCGGCCAGCACCGCCTGCTCGAACGGCCCGGCGGCCGCCGTGGTGCCGACCGGCGGTGCGGCGGGCGTGGCGCCGGCGGAGCCGGGCTCGTAGACGGCGACGACGTGGGCACCGGCCTGGTCGGCGAAGACCCGCTCGAACGGTGCCGTCGACGCGTCCAGCAGTCGCAGCGCGACCACGAGGGTCGCGGCGGAGAACAGCACGACGATGCCGATGACGAACGTCTGCAGCCTGCGCCGGCGCACAGCGGCCCGCGCGGCCCGCCAGACGGCGCTCATGCCGTCACCTCCGCCGCGATCCGGCGCCGACGCGAGCCCGCAACCACGATCCGGCGCCGGGCCGAGCCGGCAACCACGAACCCGCGCCGGGCCGAGCCGGCAACTCCGGTCGGGCGCCGACGCGAGCCGGCAACTGCAATCCGGTGCTGGCCCGAACCGGCGACTACGATCCGGCGCCGAGGCGAGCCGGCAACCACGATCGGGCGCCGGGCCGAGTCGGCGGCTGCGATTCCGGCTCGCGCCTCTCCGCTGCGCTTCGGGGCGGTCACGGGGTGCGCTCCAGTCCGCGGCCGTCGAGGGACAGGCTGCGCTCGCCGACGACGCGGCCGTCGGCGAGGGAGACGACCCGGCTGGCGCAGCGCTCGGCCATGCGCTCGTCGTGGGTGACGAGCAACAGGGTCTGGCCGATCTGGTTGAGGTCGAGCAGCAGGTCCATCACCTGCTCGCCGGAGTGGCTGTCGAGGGCGCCCGTGGGCTCGTCGGCGAGCAGAAGGGCCGGCCGGTTCATCAAGGCGCGGGCCACCGCCACCCGCTGCCGCTCGCCGCCGCTGAGCACGGCAGGGTAGGCATTGCGGCGGTCGGCGATGCCGAGCTCGTCGAACAGCTCCAGCGCGCGCCGCCGGGCCTGCCTCGCGGAGACCCCGGTGAGCTGGGCGGCGAGGGCCACATTCTCCAGCGCGGGCAGGTCGTCGAGCAGGTTGAAGAACTGGAAGACCATGCCGATGCGCTTGCGGCGGAAGAGCGCGAGCCCGGTCTCGGTGAGCCGGCCCAGGTCCTCGTCGTGGACGGTGACGCCGCCGGCCGTCGGGCGGTCCAGCCCGGCGATCATGTTGAGCAGCGTGGACTTGCCGCAGCCGGACGGGCCCATGACGGCGACGGCCTCGCCCGCCCGGATCTCCAGCGTCACCCCGTCGAGCGCGGTCGTGTCGCCATACTCCTTGCGCACGCCGTCGAGCCGCACCACGACCCGGTCCCCATCACCACTCATGCCAAGCAACGTAGAGCGGGCGCGGCCGTGGCGCGTCCTTCCACGGGTCCACCCACCGCGCGGGCGGGTCATACCGTGGGCGTAGGTCACCTGGCCGATGCGGCACGAGCGCCGCGTCTGCCAAGGTGGGCGGGTGTGGACCTCAGCGGCGACCTGGCTCGGCATCGCGCTGGTGTGCGCGTGCGCCATCGCCGCGGTCCTGCTGACGGCGCTGCTGAGGACCAGGAAGCGGCTCGCGGCGGCGCTCGGCGAGCGGGGCTGGCTGCTGGAGCGGGAGCGGGAGGCGGCCGCGCGGGCCGCGGTCGGCGCCGAGCGGGCCAGGATCGCCAGGGAGTTGCACGACATCGTCAGCCACACGGTCAGCGTCATGGTCGTGCAGGCGTCCGCGGCCAGGGAGGTGCTCAACACGATGCCCGATGAGGCGGCGACCGCGCTGCGGGCCGTGCAGGACGCCGGCCGCGGCGCTCTGACCGAGCTGCGCCACCTGTTGGGCCTGCTCGCACCCGACGCCGACGGCCAGGACGGCGCCACGAGCCAGGCGAGCGCCCACGACCAGCACGGCGCCACGAGCCAGAACAACACGAAGAGCCAGAGCAGCGCCACGAGCCAGGGCAGCACCGAGAGCCAGAACGGCGTCATGGACCAGTACGGCACCAGAGGCCACGACCTGGAGCCGCAGCCGAGCCTGAGCCGGCTGTCGGCGCTGGTGGACCGGGTCGCGTTCGCCGGGCTGCCGGTCGAGGTCCGCATCTCGGGCGAGCCGCGGCCGCTGCCGGCAGGAGTGGACCTGACCGCGTACCGGATCGTGCAGGAGGGCCTGACGAACGCGCTGAAGTACGGTGGCGGCGGCAAGGCGGAGGTGACGGTGCGGTATGCGGACCGTTCGCTGCGGGTGGAGGTCCTCAACACCGGCCCGAGCGTGCTGAAGGCGGGTCCCGCCGAGAAACCCGCCAAGACCACCGGGCGTGGCCTGACCGGGCTGCGGGCCAGGGTGGCGGTGTACGGCGGCGACCTCGACGCCCGCAGACGGCTCGGCGGCGGCTACCGCGTCCGGGCCCGCATCCCGTTGGACCCCCCGTGAGCGCAGAACCCCCGTGAGCGCAGAACCCCCCGTGAGCGCAGAACCCGCCGCGAACACAGAGCCCGCCACGAACACAGGACCCGCCGCGAACACAGAGCCCGCCACGAACACAGGACCCGCCGCGAACACAGGACCCGCCACGAACACAGGGCATTCCATGGGCACAGGACACTCCGTGAACACCGGGAACCCGCGGGTGCTCGTGGTGGATGACCAGGAGCTGATCCGCACCGGGTTCCGCCTCATCCTGACCGCCCGGGGCATCGACGTCGTCGGGGAGGCCGCCGACGGGGCGGAGGCGGTGCAGGCCGCCGCGGCGCTGGAGCCGGATGTCGTGCTGATGGACATCCGCATGCCAGGTATGGACGGGCTGGAGGCGACCCAGCGGATCCTGGAGCGCCGGCCGGAGTGCCGCGTGCTGATGCTGACGACGTTCGACCTCGACCGGTACGTGTACGCCGCCCTGCGGATCGGTGCCAGCGGGTTCCTGCTGAAGGACGTGACCGCCGACCATCTCGCCAACGCGGTCCGGCTCGTCGGCACGGGTGACGCGCTGCTCGCCCCGTCCATCACCCGGCGGCTGGTGGAGCGGTTCGCCAACCAGGAAGACGTCGCACCGAAGACCGACGCCACGATCACCGGGCTGACGCCGCGCGAGCGCGAGGTCCTCACGCTGATCGGGCGCGGCATGTCCAACGCCGAGCTGGCCGCGGCCCTGTTCCTCGCCGAGGCGACCGTCAAGACCCACGTGGCGAGGATCTTCACCAAGCTGGCGCTGCGCGACCGGGCCCAGGCGGTGGTCGTGGCGTACGAGAGCGGCCTGATCACACCCGGCGACCCGGACACCTAGCCGGGGTGGTCGCCACCCGGAGAAGCGGCGACGACCACCCGGATCGGACGGGGTCAGGCCTGGGCGACCAGGCGGAACGACTGGGCCGCGCCGCCGGTGCACGACCACTGCTGCAGCAGCGCGCCGTCGGCGGTGGAGACGTCACGGACGTCGAGGCACTTGCCGCTGTTGCGGGCGGTGAAGCGGAAGTTCCCGCCGCCGAGCGACGCCGGCAGCCACTGCTGGTTGGTGGCGCCGCCGTAGGACCACAGGTGCACCTGCGTGCCGTCGCCCGTGGAGCCGGTGCCGCCGCTGACGTCCCAGACCAGGCTCGGCGCGTAACGGTTGACGACCTGGTAGTAGCCGTTGCTGGTGGGCCGGAACTGCCACTGCTGGTTGGTCGCGCCGGCCGCGCCGCACGCCCACTGCTGCAGGGCGGTGCCGTTGGCGGTGCCCCAGCCGGCGTCGTCGAGGCACTTGCCGCTGTTGGTGTTGATCACCTGGTACCACTTGGTGGGGTCGATCGAGGTGGCCGGCGGCTGCGAGGTCGGCGGCTGGGAGGTCGGGGTGACCGGGCCGCCGGGCCAGGTGAACGTCGCCATGGAGCCGGCGGGCAGGTTGTAGCCGAAGGACGCGCCGCCGTAGGAGACCTGGAAGTTCTGGGCGCCGCCGGAGTTCACCGCGACGAGCACGATGGAGCCGTCGGGGTTGCGGAAGGCGACGTTCTCGATGCCACCCTGGCCGTAGTTGGTCGAGTCGACGCGGACCGCGCCGGGCTTGACGAACTTCGCCAGGTGCCCCAGCACGTAGTACTCGGCGTTGTACGTGACGCTCCCGCCGTTGACGGTGACGACGCCCATGCAGTTGGTGCAGCTGCCGATGACGGGACCGTGCGACGGGTTGAGCGCCATGTTCCACATGGTCACGGTCTTCGCCCAGTTGCGGGTGGCGCCGATGGCGAGGTTGCGCCCCTGCCACAGCAGCGAGTCGGCGAACGTGTTGGCCGTGTTGCCCGACTCGGTGCCGGAGCACTCGGTGAAGAAGATGTCCTTGTTCGGGTAGGCGTTGCGCACGGTGCTCTGCCCGCTGGGGTTGCCGCCGTAGCAGTGCCAGGCGGTGCCGGCGGTGTTGTTGCCGGTCGCGGCGAGGACCTGCTGCGGGAAGGACGTGTTGTCCCAGTTGTGGTCCCAGGCGAGGATCTTCGTGCCGAGGCCGGCCGAGGACAGCTTCGGCGCGAGGTTGTTGATGATCGCGGCCTGCTGCGACGCCGACATCAGCATGCCGGGGTAGCCGGGCGGGGAGAACTGCGGCTCGTTCTGCACGCTGAGGTACTGCACCGGCACGCCCGCCGCCTGGTACGCCTGGACGGACCTCACCAGGTAGTCGGCGAAGGTGCCCTCGTAGTTGGTGCTCAGCGACCCGCCGACCAGGTTGTTGTTGGTCTTCATCCAGGCCGGCGCGCTCCACGGCACGACCATCGTGGACAGCTGCGGGTTCAGCGAACGGGCCTGGGTGAGCAGCGGGAGGATGTACGCCTGGTCGTGCGCGATCGAGAACCGCGACAGGCTCGGGTCGGCGCTGCCGTCGTCGTACGTGTAGAAGTTCAGCGAGAAGTCCGACGCGCCGAGCGGCTGGCGCAGGAAGCTCAGGCCGATCCCGCTCGACGGGTTGAACAGCGCGTTCATGATGCTGTTGCGGGCCGACGAGTTGTAGATGAGGTTGGCGGACGAGTCGGTGAACGACGCGCCGAAGCCGACCATCGACTGGTACGTCGTGCCGGCGTTCACGGTGATCGTCGAGCCGCTGCCCGCGGTACCGAACGCGACGTCGGCCTTCTTCGTGAGCTGGTTGGCGCGGTCCGGCGTGGTGAGCCAGACGCTCGCGTTGGTGGCGGCGAGGGCGGGCGACGCCTGGGTGACCACGAGCGCGGCGCCGGTGGCGAGCAGCGCGCCGGCGGCGCACGTCGCCAGGAGCCGTTTCCGAGAGGACATGGCGGGTCCCTTCTGGGGGTTGGGAAAAGACCGGGGTGGGGCGGGCGGGGCCCCACCCCGGTCCGGCTTCTACGCGTACAGGCGGATGTCGGCGAGGCTCCACCAGCTGCCGCTGCTGCCCGTGTTCGTCACCCGCACGTAGCGGGCGCGGGCCTGCACGTCCACGTTGGTGAGCTGGCCGGTGCCCGTACCGGAGGCGACGACGCGCCAGGAGGTGCCGTCGTCACTGACGGCCAGCTCCCACGAGCGGGCGTAGTCGCCGACGCTGCCACCGCTGTCGATGGCGACCCGGCGGAAGCTGGTCCGGTTGCCGAGGTCGACCTGCAGGTACTGGCCCGGCTCCTGTGCCTGGCCGGCGGACCATCGGGTCGAGGCGTCCTCGTCCACGGCCAGCTTCGCGTCGGCCGAGGCGGGCAGCGACGTGGCGGTGGCGCCCTTCAGCGACAGCAGCTTGCGGCCGTCGTCGAACACCCGGTTGCGGGGCCAGGTGAACGTGGCGAGCGAGCCGCCGGGCAGCGTGTAGTCGAACGTGCGGTCGCCCGCCGCGACGGTGAACGTGCGCGGGTCGTCGTTCTCGTTGTGCACGACCAGCGCCGTGGAGCCGTCGGGGTTGCGGAACGCGACGTCCATGATCTGGCCGTTCCAGCCGGTGGTGCCGAAGGAGGTGCTGGCGATCCGCACGGCGCCGGGCTTCACGAAGCGGGACAGGTGCCCGATCGTGTAGTACTCGGCGTTGGTGGTGAACGTGCCGTCCGGCTGGACGGTGATCAGGCCGGTGCAGGTGTCGCAGCCGCCGAGGTGCGGGCCGTTCGTCGAGTCGAGCGCGATGTTCCAGTTGACCGCGGACTTCGCCCAGTTGCGGGTGGTGCCGATGGCGATCGTCCGGGCGTGCCACTTGAGCGTGTCGCGGAAGAACTGCGCCGGCGTGTCGTTCGCGCCGTGCGAGCCGGAGCACTCGGTGAACCAGATGCCCTTGGTCGGGAACGCGTCGTGCAGCGCGGTCTGCGCGGCCGGTTCGCCGTAGTAGCAGTGGTACGCGGTGCCGGCGAGCCACTTCGCGGCGGGGCTGCGCAGCAGCTGGTACGGGTAGTCCGTCTCGGGGTCCTGCCCCGGCGGGACGTTGACGACGTCGTTGGGGTGGGTGGCCCAGTTGTGGTCGTACCCGATGATCTTCGTCCGCGGGCTGAAGAGCCGCAGCAGCGGGCCGAGGATCTCGATGACCTTGGCCTCCTGGGCGACCCGCATGGCGGTCGTCGGGTAGCCGTTGACGCCGCCGTTCTGCGGCTCGTTCTGCACCGTGATGTAGTCGATCGGCACCCCGGCGGCGGTGTACGCGAGGACGAAGCGGGTCAGGTACGCGGCGTACACGGCGTAGATCTTCGGGTCGTCGATGAGCGAACCGCCGACGAGCGAGTCGTTGGCCTTCATCCAGGCCGGCGGGCTCCACGGCGTCGCCATGATCTTCAGCTGGGGGTTGAGCTGCTTCGCCCGGCGCAGCAGCGGCAGGATCTGCGCCTGGTCGCGGGCGATGCTGAACTTCGACAGCGTCCAGTCCTTCTGCCCGGCCGGCACGTCGTCGAGCGAGTAGTGGCTGCTCGCGGCGGTGAAGTCCGACGAGCCGATCGGCTGGCGCAGGAAGCTCACGCCGTCGCCCTTGGCCGGGTCGAACAGGGCGCGCATGGCCTTGTCGCGTTCGGTGGCGCTCAGCCGGTACAGCACGGCGGCCGACGAGTCGGTGATCGACGCCCCGAAGCCGTCCATGGTCTGGTACTCACGGCTGGGGTCCACGGTGATCGTGACGTTCGGGTTGCCGGCTGCCGCCTTCGTGAAGGCGATCGGGGCCCGCTCGTGCATGAGCTCCGTCTGGTCGACGGTCGTCACCCACACCCGCGCCGACGGAGCGGCCTCACCGGCCTGCGCCTGCGTGAATCCTGTCAATCCGACGGCGACGGCGGCACCGGCCGCCACCAGCCGTAACACCTGTCGTGGCATCGCGTCTCTCCCGGAGCTACCGATGTAACAAATGAAACATCAATGTAACTAAGCGGAGGACAGCACAGCATCGGCCCGCACCGATTGTCAAGAGCAGTTCAAGCGCTTGACGCGTTCGGCGCGGGCCGTGAGATCGACAGGTTGGCTACCCGATGTAACGCATGGATGAAACAGAAGCGGCGTGGGAGCACTCAGCCCCGGCGGAGGAGGCGGCCGACGGCGGCCATCATCTCGGTGGCCATCTCCTCGCCCTTGCCCTCCTCGGCGCCGTGCTGCATGCAGTGCCGGGCGTGGTCGTCGAGCAGGCCGAGGGCGACCTTGTCGAGGGCCGCCTGGATGGCGCTGATCTGCGTCAGCACGTCGATGCAGTAGCGGTCCTCGTCGACCATCTTCCCCACGCCGCGGACCTGGCCCTCGATGCGGCGCAGCCGGCCCTGGAGCTGGTCCTTCGTGGCGGTGTACCCGCGAGGCGTGGCGGTGGTCATGTCACCCATCCTAGCGCACACCCCCTGGGGGTATGCTACGTTTGCCAGGTACCCGTGGGGGGTATCCAGATCCGTACCAGGAGGAGCCGACATGAGCACCACGACCTACGCCGTCAAGGGGATGACCTGCGGGCACTGCGTGCAGGCGGTCAGCACCGAGGTCGGGAAGGTGCCCGGGGTCACGGACGTCCGGGTCGACCTGGAGGCCGGTGCCGTGACGGTGACCAGCGACGGACCCGCCGACGAGCAGGCCGTCCGCGCCGCCGTCGACGAGGCCGGCTACGAAGTGGTCGGGCTCCGGGCATGAACACGCCGGCCCGGCTCGCCGCGTTCGGCGCGGTCCTGGCGGTGGTGTTCGGGGCGGCGTTCGGGGTGGGCCGGCTGGTCGGGCCCGACGCCGTCGCCGAGCCGGCCGGTGACATGGCGCATCCGAAGGCCGGTGACATGGCGCATCCGGAGGCCGGCGGCGATCCGGGCGCCGGGCACGGTGACCATGGCGGACCGGGCGCAACGCCGACCGCCACCGGCCGGTCCGGCCCCGCCGCTCATGGCTATTCGGTGGCGGTCGGCCCGTACAGCGGCGGCATCAGCTTCAAGATCGTTGGAGCCGGGGGCCGGACGGTCACCGGGTTCGAGACGGTGCACGAGAAGCCGCTGCACCTGATCGTGGTGCGCCGGGACCTCTCCGGGTTCCAGCACGTGCACCCGGTCATGGACGCGGACGGGACCTGGCGGGCGGCGCCGGCGCTGCCTGACGGCGGGCCGTGGCGGGCGTACTTCGACTTCACCGAGACCGGCGCGGCGGCGACCGTCCTGACGGCGGATCTCGACGTGCCCGGCGCGCCGCACTCGGAGCCGCTGCCGCCGCCTTCCGCGAGCGCGGCCATCGACGGCTACACGGTCCGCATCGACACCCACGACGGCGTCACCCTGCGGGTCGAGCGGGACGGGCGGCCGGTCACCGACCTGCAGCCGTATCTCGGGGCGGCCGGGCACCTCGTGGCGATCGCCGAGCGGGACCTCGCCTACCTGCACGTCCACCCCACCGGCCCCGCGGGCGGCGGACCGGAGGTCAGGTTCACGGTCGAGGGCGCCGCTTCGGGGACCCACCGGCTGTACTTCCAGTTCCAGCACGGCGGCGCGGTGCACACCGCGGAGTTCACCGTGACCGCGATCGGGGGCGGGCATGCCCACAACTGAGCTCACCATCGGCGGCATGACGTGCGCGGCCTGCGCGGCGCGGATCGAGAAGAAGCTGAACCGGCTCGACGGCGTGTCGGCGACCGTCAACTACGCCACCGAGAAGGCCCGGGTCGACTTTCCGCCGACCCTGGCGGTGGCGGACCTGATCGCCACGGTCGAGCAGACCGGCTACACGGCCGCTGTTCCTGCGGCGCCGGCGCCCTCACAGGAAACCGACCCGCTCGCCGAGGCGCGGCAGCGGCTGCTGGTCAGCGCGGCGCTCGCGGCGCCGGTGATCCTGCTGGCGATGGTGCCGGCGTGGCAGTTCGAGTCGTGGCAGTGGGCGTCGCTGACGCTCGCGGCGCCGGTCGTGGTGTGGGGCGCCTGGCCGTTTCACCGGGCGGCGCTGCGCAACCTGCGGCACGGCGCGGCGACGATGGACACGCTCGTGTCGGTCGGCACCGCGGCGGCGTTCCTCTGGTCGCTCTACGCGCTGTTCCTCGGCGACGCGGGCCGGCCCGGCATGCGGCACCCGTTCGAGCTCACGGTCTCCCGCTCGGCCGGTGCCGACGCGATCTACCTGGAGGTCGCCGCCGGGGTGACGGTGTTCATCCTGGCCGGCCGCTACTTCGAGGCGCGCGCCAAGCGCCGGGCCGGAGCCGCACTGCGCGCGCTGCTCTCCCTGGGTGCCAAGGATGCCGCGGTACTGGCGGCCGACGGCACCGAGCACCGTGCGCCCGTCGACCGGCTGGCCGTCGGCGACACGATCCTCGTCCGGCCCGGCGAGAAGGTCGCCGCCGACGGGGTCGTGCTCGACGGCACGTCCGCGGTCGACGTCAGCATGCTCACCGGCGAGCCGCTGCCCGTCGACCTCGGCCCGGGCGACCCGGTCGTCGGCGGCTGCGTCAACACGTCCGGGCGCCTGGTCGTGCGGGTGAGCCGGACCGGCGCCGACACGCAGCTGGCGCAGATGGCGCGGCTCGTCGAGGAGGCGCAGAGCGGCAAGGCCGACGTGCAGCGCCTCGCCGACCGGGTCGCCGGCGTGTTCGTGCCGATCGTGATCGCCCTCGCCGTGGGCACGCTCGGCTTCTGGCTCGGCACCGGCGGCTCGGCGGCCTCGGCGTTCACCGCGGCGGTCGCGGTGCTGATCATCGCCTGCCCCTGCGCGCTCGGCCTGGCGACGCCGACGGCCCTGCTCGTCGGCACCGGACGCGGCGCCCAGCTGGGCATCCTGATCCGCGGCCCGGAGGTCCTCGAGTCGACCCGTCGCGTCGACACCGTCCTGCTCGACAAGACCGGCACCGTCACCACCGGCCGCATGTCCGTCCTGGCGGTCCACGGCGACCCGGCCTCGCTGCGGCTCGCCGCCGCGGTCGAGCACGCCTCCGAGCACCCGATCGCGCGCGCCGTCGCGGCCGCGGTGCCGGCCTCGGCCCGGCCGGCCGTCGCGTCGTTCTCCAGCCACGCCGGCCACGGGGTCAGCGGCATCGTCGAGGACCGGACCGTCTGGGTCGGCCGCCCGTCGTTCCTGGCCGCACAAGGCCTGACGCCGTTCTCCGATGCCACGCCTCCCGTCACGGCGGCCGCCACCCCTTCCACCGCAACGACTGCCGTACCCGCCACCGCAACGGCTGTCATGGCCTCCCCCGTGACGGAAACCGCAACGGACACCGCGACGGACACCGCGACGGACGTCGCGCCCTCCAGCAGGGCGGAGCGGGTGCCTTCGGCCGGGACCGTCGTCGGCGTCGGCTGGGACGGGGCCGTGCGGGGGTTGATCGAGGTCGGTGACACCGTCAAGCCGTCGTCGGCCGCCGCCGTACGCCGGATCCGCGACCTCGGGCTCCGCCCCGTCCTCCTCACCGGCGACGCCGCCCCGGTGGCGCACGCGGTGGCCGCGGAGGTCGGCATCGACGAGGTCATCGCGGAGGTCCTGCCCGCCGGCAAGCTCGACGTCGTCCGCCGCCTCCAGGCCGAGGGCCGCGTCGTGGCGATGGTCGGCGACGGGGTCAACGACGCGGCCGCCCTCGCCCAGGCCGACCTGGGCCTGTCGATGGGCACCGGCACCGACGCCGCGATCGAGGCCGGCGACCTCACCCTGGTCCGCGGCGACCTGACCGCCGTCCCCGACGCGATCCGTCTCGCCCGGCGCACCGTGGCCACGATCAAGGGCAACCTGTTCTGGGCGTTCGCCTACAACCTCGCCGCGGTCCCCCTCGCCGCCGCGGGCCTGCTCAACCCGATGATCGCCGGCGGCGCCATGGCGCTGAGCTCGGCCTTCGTCGTCGCGAACAGCCTGCGCCTGCGCCGCTTCACCCCGGCCCGGCCCTCCCCCGAGACCGGCGCCTGACCGGGCGCACGCCCCGGGTGCCCGGTTACGATTGAGGATGGAGCAACTCTTTCAGCGCTACGTCCACGCCGGTGCCCTCTCCCGCGACCCGGACGCCCTGGCCGCCCTCTTCACCCCCGACGGCATCCTCGAGGCGCCGCTCGTCTCGCCCGCCGGCCCGTACCCGCACCGTCTTGAGGGCCGCGACGCGATCCGCGCCGGCATGGCCGCCTGGTACGCGCGACCGGCCGTCCCCACGCCCGCCGTCGACCTCGCGCGCTCGCGCTACGTCCTGCACGCCACCGCCGACCCGGACGTCTTCATCGCCGAGATCGACACCGCGTTCACCGGCGCGGGCGGCATGTCCCTGGTCCAGATCTTCCGCGTCCGCGACGGCCAGATCGCCCACCTGCGCGACTACTTCACGCTCTGAAAGACGCCGCGACGAACGGGAGGGGGAGCCCGGAGGCTCCCCCTCCCCACGTCATGGGCTACTCGGCGGTGAAGGTGACCCGGCGCCGGCGGCGCAGGGTGGCGACCAGGGCGGCGCCGCCCACCACGAGGGCGGCGCCCGTGCCGACCAGGGGCAGCGTGCTGCTGGATCCGGTCACCGGCAGGCTCGGGCTGGGAGACGCGGACGGCGTCGCCGGCTTCGAGGCGGATGGGGTCGGCGACGGGGTGGCGGACTTCGACGGCGACGGGGAGGGCGACGGGCACGGGCCGGTCAGCGGCACCCAGCCGCTCGCGACGTCGGCGCCGAAGCCGTCGGCCCACTTGGCCTTGTACGTGATCTTGACCTTGGTGGCGGGGCGCTCGACGACCGAGGTGAACGAGACCTGGGTGAGCGGGCTGCCGCCGGGGCGGGCGGCGATCGTCGTGGGGACCTGGGTGGTCGACAGGACGGTCGTGACGTTCTGGTCGAGCACCAGCTTGAGATCACTGAGCGTGACGATCTTGTTGTAATCGTTGGTCAGCTTCCAGGTGACCTCGTACTTGCCGCCGACGGAAACGCACTCGGCGGAGCCGGACGCCCCCGACGCGTGCGCACTGGCGGGCGAAGCGAACATGGTCGATAGCCCAACGGCCGCGGTCGCGGCGGCGGTGCCGATCGCGACCCTCCTGAACAGCGTGTTTTCCACGACGACTCCAACCTTACGAAACTTGACGTCCGACAACATAAGACCGAGGCGGGCGGGAGCGACAGCCGTTGTGGGGCAGGAAATTTGAAACTGGTCCTGGTTTGGGTGATTCATCCGGGAAAATACTTTTGATCGATGAAATTCGTCGTGACAGAGGGCGATCAGACAGGTGGAGATGCGCTACCACCCTTACGCTGACGAGGCATGAGACGGGGTTACGCACTGCTCGCGCTGATCATGCTCACCGCCTGCTCCACAAAGGACGCACCGCCGGCGACGCCGGCCGCGACGGCGGCACAAGGCAAGGGCGACCACACCCTGACCGTCACCGTCGGTGACAAGGAGCGCACGTTCCAGCTCCACGTGCCGCCGGGGTACGACCCGGCGCGCACCATGCCCGCGGTCGTCGCGCTGCACCACAAACCCGGCAGCGGCGCCACGATGCGGGAGCTGACCGGGTTCGACGCGAAGGCCGACGCGGAGGGCTTCCTCGTCGCGTACCCGGAGGGCGTCGGCGGGCAGTTCAACGCGTTCGGCTGCTGCGGAGCGCAGGACGACGTCGGCTTCGTCAAGGCCGTCGCCGCGCTGCTCGTCGAGCGGTGGCACGCCGACCCCGGCCGGGTGTTCCTCGCCGGCGTCTCCAACGGCGCCGACCTGAGCTACCGCGCCGCGGTCGAGGCGCCGGGCGTGTTCGCCGCGATCGGCGCGGTCAGCGGCGGCTTCGCCGGCGGGCGGACCGAGGCGGCGGACTACCGGCCGGCGGCCCCGGTGTCGGTGGTGACCCTCATCGGCGCCGCAGACCCGCAGGCCGCCACCTTCACGACCGGCGTCGACACCTGGCGCAAGCGCCTCGGCTGCGAGGCACCAAAGGAGACGAGCCCGGCACCGGGCGTACACGAGACGACGACGCGATGCGGGGACGGCAGCGACGTGCAGGCCTACGTCATCGACGGCGGTGCACACGCGTGGTTCGGCGCGACGGGGGGCGAGCTCAAGGCGCCGGGGCAGATCGGGGCGACCGACACGCTGTGGAAATTCTTCGTGGCGCACCCGCGACGCTGATGATGGTCGCCATGAGGACGATGCTCGACTTCCTGTCCGGCCTGCCCGAGCCGCGGCTGGCCGAGCTCGCCGCCGTCCACCTGCCCGACGGGCCGCCGCCGCGCGGGGCGAAGGCCCTCAAGGAGTTCGCGGCGCTGCTGCTGGAGCCCGCCACGGTGACGGCGACGGTCGCCGCGCTCAGCCTGCCGGAGCTGCAGGTCGCCGAGGCGCTGTCGCTGCGGGCCGCCGGCACCCGCCGCGCCGACCTCGCCGGGCTGCTGGGCGTGGCCGGGCACGACGCCGACCTCGGCATGGTGCTGGGACGGCTGGAGTGGCACGCGCTCGCCTGGCCCGACGGCGACTGGATCCGCACCGCGCCGATCCACGAGGTGATCGTCGGCGGCTACGGGTTCGGCCCGTCGGCCCGCCTGGAGCTCGTGCAGCTGCCGCTGGACCGGCTGCAGCGCATGGCGTACAACCTCGACGCGCCCGTCGGCCGGGACCGCGCGTCGCTGCTCGGCGCGGTCTGCGCCGCCCTCGCCGACGCGGCGACCGTCCGCGCGAAGTTCGCCCAGGCGCCGGAGGCCACCAAGGACCTGCTGCTGTCGCTGGCCGAGGACGACCCGTACTTCTTCGACCCGCGGCAGATGGGCGCGCTGCGCACCAACCGGTCCACGCCGCTGCGGTGGGCGGTCGACCACGGGCTGCTGATGTGGAACCCCGTCGGCATGGCCGCGGTGCTGCCGAGCGAGGTCGGCGTCGTGCTGCGGGAGGGCTTCCGCGCCGACTTCGACCCGGCGCCGCCGCTGCAGGTGCCGGTCGAGGTCAGCGTCGAGATGGTCGAGCGCGACGGCGCCGCCGCGGTCAGGGGCGCGCTCGCGCACGTCACCGCCCTGCTGGAGGCATGCGGCCGGGCGCCGGTGCCGATGCTGAAGGACGGCGGGATCGGCCTGCGGGAGCTGCGCCGGCTCGGCAAGGCGCTCGGCGGCGACGAGACCGGCATGCGGCTGTGGCTCACGCTCGCCGCCGTCACCGGACTGATCGGCGTGACGGACAACCGGATCGCGCCGTCGGCGTACTACGACGACTGGTTGAAGCTCGACCCGCCCGCACAGTACGGCGAGCTGCTCACCGCCTGGCTGGTCATGGACGCGATCCCGCTGGACCCGCAGGTGCCGGTGCTGCTGCGGACCGAGCGCGACGAGGCCGTGAGCATCCTGCGGCGCAGCCTCGTCTCGTTGCTCAACGGCCTGCCGGGCGGCTACGCGCTGCCGTCGCTGGACGGGGTCAACGCGCTGCAGATGTACATGCGGCCGCTGCTCACCGGGGCGGACGCCGAGGAGGCGTACCCGACGACGGCCATGCTGTGGCGGGAGCTGGAGCTGATGGGGCTGGGCGCCCTGCACGCGCCGACCGCCCTGTGCCGGGCCCTCGCCGCCGAGGCCGGCCTGGACGGCACCCCGCAGCGGCCCGTGCTGCGGGCCGAGCTGGAGCGGCTCATTCCAGCCGCGCAGCGCACGGTGCTGCTGCAGAGCGATCTGACCGCCGTCGCGACCGGGGCGCCGGCGCCGCAGCTCGCCGCGTTCCTCGACCTCGCGGCCGACCGGGAGTCCCGCGGCGGCGGGCACACCTGGCGCTTCTCTGAGGCGTCGGTGCGCCGCGCGTTCGACACCGGCGCGACGGCCGACGAGCTCCTCGCGTCGCTGCGCGAGTCGGCGGCCGGCGGGCGGGTTCCGCAGCCGCTGCAGTACCTGGTCACCGACCTCGCCCGCCGGCACGGGGCGCTGCGGGTCCGCCCGGTCGCGTGCGTGCTGCGCAGCGACGACCCGACGCTGCTCGCGGAGCTGCCGCGGGTGAAGAGCCTCGCCAGGCTGGGCCTGACCGAGCTCGCCCCGACCGTCTACGCCAGCGTCCTGCCGGTGGCGGAGACCCTGGCGGCCCTGCGGGCGGCCGGCTATGCCCCGGCGGGCGAGCACGCCGACGGCACGATCGCCTTCGACAAGATCACCAGATTCAGGACAGGTCCTGACCGCAACGCCGACTAGCGTGACCCGGTGTGATCCTCACGAAGCGGCAGCTCAACCGCACCTACCTGCAGCGCCAGCTGCTGATGACGCCCGACGGCGAACCCGATCCACGCCCGGTCGATGAGATCGTGGCGCACCTCGTCGCGGTGCAGGCGCAGGAGGTCGACGCGCCCTACGTCGGCCTGTGGACCCGCACCCGCCGGGTGCGGCACGAGGACCTCGTCGAGGCGCTCACCGACCGCCGGGTCGTGCGCGCCGGGCTGCTGCGGCGCACCCAGCACCTGACCACCGGCGCCGACTACCGCTGGCTGCGGCCCATGCTCAAGCAGCGGCTGGGGGCGGGCGGGCTGTCGCCGTTCGCCAAGGAGTTCGCCGGGCTGGACATCGTCGACATCGGCGCGGCCGGGCGCGACATCCTGCGCGGCCAGGCCATGACCCGGCCCAAGCTGGCGAAGGCGCTCGGCGAGCGGTTCCCCGGCCGCAAGGGGATCGCCCTGGCCTGGGTCGTGCAGTTCCAGGAGAACCTGGTGCACCCGCCGCCGTCCGGAGTCTGGCGCCGCCGCGGGCACGTGACCTGCGCGCTCGCCGAGGACTGGCTGGGCGGGCCGATGGAGGAGCGGCCGGACGTGTGGACGCTGCTGCGGCGGTACCTCGCCTCGTGCGGCCCGGCGAGCGTCGCCGACCTGCAGAACTGGTCGGGGATGAAGCGGCTCCGCGACGACGTCGAGGCGCACCGGCACCGGCTGCGGGTCCACCGCGACGAGCGCGGGCAGGAGCTGTTCGACCTGCCGGACCTGCCGGTGTGCGGCGGCGACGAGGAGCCGCCGGTGCGCTTCCTGCCGGAGTTCGACAACCTGGTGCTCAGTCACGAGGACCGCACCCGGATCATCGCCGACGAGGACCGCGCGAAGGTCTGCCCGGGCTACTCGATGGTCCACCCCACCTTCCTGGTCGACGGGTTCGTCGCGGGCATCTGGTCGGTGACGGCCGAGGCCCTGACCGTCTCGCCGTTCCGCCGGCTGACCGATGACGATGCGGCGTCGGTACTAGCCGAGGCCGGCCGACTGAAGGCGTTCCTTCAGGTCGACGTCACGGTGCGCCTCGACCAGAGCTGACCGGCCAGCCTGGCGGCGCCCAGGGCGGGGTCATGGGCGGTGCCGACCTCGACGCCACGGTCGTGCAGGGCGTCCAGCACCCCCGCCCGGACGGGCGTCGGCCCGGTGAGCAGCCCTCCCGCCAGTACCACCGCCGCATCAGGGGCATCGAGGGCGTCGAGCGTGCGGAGCAGCCGGTCCACGCCCTCGGCCACGATCGCGGCGGCGGCCGGGTCACCGTCGGCGGCGAACTCGCACACGACCGGGGCGAGCGCGGCGAACGACCCGAGCGGCAGCCGCTGCGCCCAGTGCACGAGGTCGTCGGCGGACGTGACGCCGGCGTGCAGCGCCACCCGGACGGCGAGCCCCGACGACGACCAGTGCCGCGCCGCGTGCCGGACCGCCTGCAGGCCCAGCCAGAGGCCGGAGCCCTCGTCGCCGAGCAGCCAGCCGAGGCCGTCGGCGGCGCGCACGACCTCCGTGCCGTCGATCAGCGCCGCGACCGCCCCGGTGCCGGCGATCAGCACGGCGCCCCGGTCCGCGGTGGACCCCGCGGCGTAGGCGGTCACCGCGTCGGCGACCACGGGGACCGGGCAGGTCAGGCCGATGGCCGCCCACTGGTCGGCGAAGCCGGCGGCGACGCCGGGATCAGCGAGGATGCTGACCCCGGCGACTCCCACCACGCCCGCGACGACCCCACCCGGATCGTGCGGGCCGAGTGCCTCGCGGACCGCCGTGCCGATCGCAACCGCGGCCGCCGACCCGACAGCGGACGGGTTGCCGGCACCTGCCGCCCCGCGCCCCAGGACCGTCCCGTCGGCCGAGGTGACGACCGCTTTGGAGGCCGTACCGCCGGCATCGACCCCGAGGATGAGCACCATGGCACGATCGAACCATGGAAAATGGTTGTTGACTAGAAGTTGAAGTGGTCGTAATTTTCATCGCCAAGACAGGACGATGAAAAGGATGACCGTAGTGACCGGTGAGAGCGGCGGGCTGCTGGGGCGGCTGCGCATCGAGGGGCCGACCATGCCGGATGCCCTCGGGAAGATCGCGGAGACCATCCTCAACGACCCCGAGACCGCGGCGCACGCCAGCATCGTCGACCTCGCCGAGCGGTCGGGCACCTCCACGGCGACCGTGACCCGGTTCAGCCGCACGCTCGGCTTCAAAGGCTACGCCAACCTGCGGGTCGCCATCGCGACCGAGACCGGCCGCGCCGAGCAGGCCCGCTGGGAGACCGACATCAGCGGTGACATCGCGCCCGACGACCCCCTCGACGGGGTGCTCGACGTGATCACCGCCGCGGACACCAGGGCGATCCAGGCGACCGCCGCCGGCCTCGACGTCGCGCAGGTCGAGCGGGTCGCCGCGGCGATCGCCGGCGCCGGGCGGGTCGAGATCTTCGGGCTGGGCAGCAGCGGCACCGCCGGCCGGGAGATGGCCTTCCGGCTGGAGCGCATCCGCGTCCCGGTCTGGTACCGGTCGGACAGTCACACCGCGCTGACCAACGCCGCGCTGCTCGGCCCCGGCGACGTCGCGATCGGCCTGTCGCACTCCGGCCGCACCCGCGAGGCGATCGAGACCCTCGCCGAGGCCGCCGACCACGGCGCGCTGACGGTGGCGGTGACGTCGTTCGGCCGCTCGCCGCTCGCCGAGGTCGCCGACGTGGTGCTCACGACGTCGGTCCACGAGACCACCTTCCGCGTCGCGGCCCTCTCCGCACTGCACTCGCAACTGCTGGTCCTGGACCTCATCTACGTGGCGGTCGCGCAGCGCACCTATGAACGGACCGCCGAGGCCCTGGAGCTCACGGTGCGCGCTGTGGACGCGCACCGGGTGCCCGACACGAACAGCAACCGCAAGCGACCACGGAGGGAAAAGCCGCTGTGACCAGCATCAGAAGTGGGGACTACGTCGAGGTGATCCGCGCCGCCATCGACCGCGTCACCGGCAGCCAGGCCGACCAGGTGGCGCACGCCGCCGACCTGATGACCGCCACGTTGCAGGCCGGCGGGGTGATCCAGGCGTTCGGCTGCGGGCACTCCGAGGCCCTGGCGATGGAGATCGCCGGCCGCGCCGGAGGGCTGGTGCCGACCAACAGGATCGCCCTGCGCGACATCGTCCTCTACGGCGGCGACCCGTCGACCGTCCTCGCCGACCCGCAGCTGGAGCGCACGCCGAGCGTCGCGCACCGGCTCTACGACCTCGCCCCCGTCAAGCCCGACGACACCTTCGTCATCGCCTCCAACTCCGGCGTCAACGGCGCCGTGGTGGAGATGGCGCAGCTCGTCAAGCAGCGCGGGCACGCCCTCATCGCGATCACGTCGCTGGAGCACTCCTCGCGCGTCGACTCGCGGCACGAGAGCGGCATGAAGCTCAGCGACTTCGCCGACGTGGTCCTCGACAACGGGGCACCCTACGGCGACGCGTCGCTGCCCCTGCCGGGCGGCGGCGCGGTCGGCGCCGTCTCCTCGATCACCGCGGCCCTGCTGGCCCAGCAGATCGTCACCGAAGTGGTGGCGCGGCTGCTGGCACTCGGCGTCACGCCGCCGGTCTACCTGTCCGACAACGTTCCAGGCGGGCGGGAGCACAACGCAGCACTCGAAGCGCGGTACGCCGGGCGCATCCGGCGTACCGCTTAGGAGAGAAGGCCCAGTCATGAACCCATCACCCTTCGCCCAACCGTACCCGACAAGACGGACCGTCCTGCGCGCGGCAGCTGCGGCGAGCGTCACGCTTCCGCTGCTCAGTGCCTGTGTGACCAGCGGCAAGGGCGACGCCGCCAAGGCCGAGACCGGCGCGAAGAGCGCCACCAACCCGCTCGGCGTGAAGGAGGACGCGCCCCTGGAGGTCGTCATCTTCAAGGGCGGCTACGGCGACGACTACGCGAAGAAGGCCGAGGGCCTGTACACGTCTAAGTACCCGAAGGCCACGATCGACCACAAGGGCATCCAGAAGGTCGGCGAGGCGCTGCAGCCGCGCTTCGTCGCCAACACCCCGCCGGACGTCGTGGACAACACCGGCGCCGGCCGCCTCGACCTCGCCACGCTCGTCGGCGCGAAGCAGCTGTCGGACCTCAAGGACCTGCTGGAGGCGCCGTCGTTCGACGACCCGGCGGTCAAGGTCAAGGACACGCTGCTGCCGGGCGTCATCGAGGACGGCACCTTCGACGGCTCGACGCTCGTGCTCAACTTCACCTACACCGCGTGGGGTCTCTGGTACAGCAAGCCGCTGTTCGCCAGCAAGGGCTGGACGTACCCGAAGACCTGGGACGAGATGATGGCGCTCTGCGCCACGATCAAGGCCGCGGGCATCGCCCCCTGGACCTACCAGGGCAAGTACCCCGAGTACATGAACGACCCGCTGCTGACCATGGCGGCGAAGACCGGCGGCACCGACCTGCTCAAGGCCGTGGACAACCTGCAGCCGAACGCCTGGAAGTCCGACGCGTTCAAGGGCGCCGCCGAGGCGTTCGCGGAGCTCGCCGCGAAGGGCTACATAATGGCCGGCTCGGAGGCGCTGTCGCACACCGAGTCGCAGGCCGCCTGGTGCCAGGGCAAGGCCGCGTTCATCCCCTGCGGCTCCTGGCTCGAGGCCGAGCAGAAGGACGTCGCGCCCAAGGGATTCGACATGGTGATGGGCGCCGTGCCGGCCCGCACCGCCTCGGACAAGATGGGCGGCGCGGCGATCCAGGCCGCCAGCAGCGAGGCGTTCATCGTGCCGTCCAAGGCCAAGAACGTCGCCGGCGGCATGGAATACCTGCGGATCCTGTTCTCGAAGCAGTCGGCGAAGAGCTTCGCCGAGAGCGCCGGCACGCTGCCCGCGGTCGTCGGCGCCACCGACGGGCTCACCCTGTCCAGCGGTCTGGACTCCACCAGCGCCGCGGTGAAGGCCGCCGGCAAGGAGGCCTTCACGTTCCGCTTCCGCACCTGGTACGCGCCGCTGGCCAAGGCCGTCGACGACGCCACCGGCGAGCTGATCAACAAGCGGGCCACGCCGGCCGAGTGGGCCGACCGCATCCAGAAGGCCGCGGACGCCATCGCCAAGGACAGCTCCGTCAAGAAGTACACCCGCTGATGAAACACGGTCGGCTCCGGTTCCTCATCGGTGCGCTGCTGCCCGCGCTCGTGCTGCACGTCGTCTTCGTGCTGTCGCCGTACGGGCAGGCGTTCTACCTCTCGCTCACCGACTGGACCGGCGTGGCCGGCGAGGCGCACTTCGTCGGGGCGGGCAACTACGCCCGCCTCGGCGGCGACTCCCTCTTCCTGGACGCCGTGCGCAACAACGCGGTGATGCTGATCTGCGTGCCCCTGGTGACCATCGCGCTGGGTCTGTTCCTGGCCAGCATGCTGCACCTCGGCGGGAGCAGCGGCCGGTCGTCCATCCGCGGGGCGGGCGTCTATCAGATCGTCTACTTCTTCCCGCAGCTGCTGTCCCTCGTGGTCGTCGCGGTGCTGTGGGGGTTCGTCTACAACCCGACCAACGGCCTGCTCAACGGGGGGCTGCGGGCGGTCGGCCTGGACGGGCTGGCCCGCAGCTGGCTGGGCGATCCGCAGCTGGCGCTGCCGGCGGTGATGGCGGTGCTGATCTGGTCGTCGGTGGGCTTCTACATGGTGCTGTTCAGCGCGGCGATCGACGGCATCCCGAAGGAGCTCTTCGAGGCGGCGCTGCTCGACGGTGCCGGCCGATGGGCGACCTTCCGCAAGGTGACGCTGCCGCTGGTCCGCGACACCGTGCAGGTCGCGTTCGTCTACCTGAGCATCGGGGCGCTGGACGGGTTCGCGGTCGTGCAGGTCATGACCGCGGGGCCGGGCGGCCCCGACGGCGCGACCGAGGTCATCGGGCTCTCGCTCTACCGCAACGCCTTCACCTACGGCAAGTTCGGCTACGCCTCCGCGATGGGGGTCACCCTGTTCTTCGCCACCCTGACCCTCGCCGTGCTCGCGCTGCGCTCGGGACGTAAAGAACGGTTGGAGCTGTCGTGAAGCGCTTTCCGGTACACCTGGCGATGCTGGCGTGGGGCGTCGTCACCGCGCTGCCGCTGCTGTGGGCGATCGTCAGCTCCTTCAAGAAGGACAACGACATCCTCAACAGCCCCTGGTCGCTGCCCACGGATCCGCAGTGGGGCAACTGGGCCAGGGCGTGGAGCCAGGCGAACATCGGCCGGTACTTCTTCAACAGCGTGATCGTGGTGGGCGGGGGCGTGCTGCTGACGATGCTGCTCGGCTCGCTGGTCGCCTACGCCCTGGCGCGCTACGAGTTCCGCGGCAACCGGTTCATCTACTACGTGTTCGTCGCGGCCATGTTCTTCCCGGTGTTCCTGGCCCTGGTGCCGCTGTTCTTCGTCGTGCAGCAGCTCGGCCTGCTCGGCACCTACCAGGGGCTGATCCTGGTCTACGCCGCGTACGCGGTGCCCTTCACGGTCTTCTTCCTGCACGCGTTCTTCAAGACGCTCCCCACGGAGGTGGCGGAGGCGGCGTTCCTGGACGGCTGCTCGCACGGCGCGGTGTTCTTCCGCGTCATGCTGCCCATGGCCCGTCCCGGTCTCGTCGCCGTCGGCATCTTCAACTTCCTCGGGCTCTGGAACCAGTACCTGCTCCCGCTGGTCCTCAACCCCGACCCAGATCGGTATGTCCTGGCGCAGGGTTTGGCCGCCCTGTCGGTCAGTCAGGGGTATCGCAGCGACTGGAGCGGTCTGTTCGCCGGTCTCACCATCGCAATGCTGCCGGTGCTCATCGCCTACGTCGCGTTCCAACGGCACATCCGAGCCGGTATGACCGCCGGCGCGGTCAAGTAAGGTCCGTCAAACTCCTTTCCCCTCAAGGAGGACTGTGCCCATGTCCATTGGCAAACGTCGATCTCTGGCCACCGTCGCGGCCGGCGTCGCGCTGCTCGGTGCGGGAGGTGCCGTGGCCGTCACCGCGGCCACCGTCGGCACCGCCGCGGCCGCGGCGAACAACTGTGGCTACCTGTTCGACGACTTCAACTACAGCTCGTCGTCGGACCCCACGCTGACCAGTCACGGGTGGGTGCCGCGCACCTACGCCGGCGGTCCCGGCGTCCCCGGGGCCACCTGGTCCGCCAACAGCATCACCTTCCCGACCAACGGCGGTCAGAAGGTGCTCCAGCTGCAGGCCTCCACCGACGGCACCGGCGGCGGCACCAACCAGGCGGAGCTCTACTCCTCGCAGAAGCGCTACTTCGAGGGCACCTACGCGAGCCGGGTCCGCTTCACCGACACGCCCGTCAGCGGCAACGACGGCGACCACATCAACGAGACGTTCTTCACCATCAGCCCGCTCAACGGGAACATGGACCCGACCTACAGCGAGCTGGACATCTCGGAGTACCTGCCCAACGGCGGGTGGGGCGAGCAGGGCCCGATCAACTACCAGACGACCTGGTACACCTACCAGGCCGAGCCCTGGGTCGCCGACAACGTCCACTCGGAGCAGCGGCGCAGCTTCGACGGGTGGCACGACCTGGTGGTCACCGTCGCGAACGGGCACGTCATCTACTACATCGACGGCGTCCAGATGGGCGACCACTCCGGCAAGTTCTACCCCCGCCAGACGATGACCATCAACTGGAACCTCTGGTTCATCGACACGGCGGCACACACTGGTGGGATGTCGACCTACATCCAGCAGGTCGACTGGGTCCTGTTCGCCAAGAACCAGGTGCTCACGCCGGCCCAGGTGACCAGCCAGGCGGGCGCGTACCGCTCGGCCGGCAACGCCTTCACCGACACGGTCGACTCGGCCGGTCCGTGCGTGACGCCGACCGGCTCGGCCACGCCCACCACCTCCGCGTCACCGTCCAAGTCCCCGTCGGCGTCGCCGTCGGTCTCCACCCCTCCGGCCACCAGCTGCAACGCCGCACCGGAGTGGTCGATCGGCGCCGTCTACAACACGGGCCAGACCGTGAAGCACGAGAAGAGCAAGTACGGCGACCCGAACGGCCCCGCCTCGGGCCAGGGCAAGCACCTGTGGCGCGCCAAGTGGTGGACGCAGGGCTCCGAACCCGGCTGGACCGCCAACTGGGAAGACCTCGGCCACTGCTGAGTTAGGTACGCGACAGGGCGGGCACCGAATCACGGTGTCCGCCCTGCCGTGCCGGTCGGCGCCCGCTAGACGCCGCTCGCCCGGTCCAGCAGGAGGGCGCGTTCGCGCTCGTTGCGGGTCATCGACGCGGCTCGCTCCAGCTCCGCCCTCGCCTCGTCCCGGCGGCCGAGCTTGAGCAGGAAGTCGGCGCGGACGGTGGGCAGGAGGTGATAGCCGCGCAGCGACGGCTCCTCCAGCAGCGGGTCGAGGACGGCCAGGCCGGCCGCGGGGCCGTCGGCCATGGAGACGGCGACGGCCCGGTTCAGCTCGACGACCGGGGACGGGGGCAGCTCGGCGTACAGGGCGGCGATGCGGTGCCAGTCGGTGTCGGCGGCCGTGGCGGCGCGGGCGTGGCAGGCGGCGATCGCGGCCTGGAGGGTGTACGTGCCGCCGCCGAGGCGCTCCGCGGTCGACAGGGCGGCCAGGCCGCGGGTGATGAGGAGCCGGTCCCAGCGCGAGCGGTCCTGCTCCAGCAGCACGATCGGCTCGCCGGACGGGCCGGTGCGGGCCGCGGAGCGGGAGGCCTGGATCTCCATGAGCGCGAGCAGGCCGTGGACCTCGGGCTCGGCCGGCATCAGGCCGGCCAGGACGCGGCCGAGACGCATCGCCTCCTCGCACAGCGCCGGGCGCATCCAGTCGTCGCCGGCCGTGGCGGAGTAGCCCTCGTTGAAGATGAGGTAGATGACCTCCAGGACGGAGCCGAGCCGCGCCGTGCGGTCGGCGCCGGTGGGCAGCTCGAAGGGCACCCGCGCGTCGGCGAGGGTCTTCTTGGCCCGGCTGATGCGCTGGCCGGCGGTCGCACCCGGGACGAGGAAGGCGCGGGCGATCTCGTCGGTGGACAGGCCGCCGAGCACGCGCAGGGTCAGCGCCACCCGGGACTCGGCGGTGAGCGCCGGATGGCAGGCGGTGAAGATCAACCGGAGGAGGTCGTCCTCGATGGTGTCCTCGCCGATGGCCTCGAACTCGTCCTCGGCGGTCTCGGGGTGCAGCAGGTCGGGCATCCGGGCCTCGAACCGCTCCCGGCGCCTGATCTGGTCGATCGCCCGCCGTTTCGCGGTCGTCATCAGCCAGGCGCCGGGGTTGCGCGGCACGCCCTCGGCCGGCCACTGCTCCAGCGCCGCCAGGAGGGCGTCCTGGGCCAGCTCCTCAGCGAGGCCGACGTCACCGACCATGCGCGCGACCCCGGCGATGACCCTGGCCGCCTCGATCCGCCAGACCGCCTCGATCGCCTGGTGGGTGTCCGCTCGCGTCACGGCACCAACGTAGCGTCAGCCGAAGTCGGCGACCTTGCGGACCTCGACCTCGATCTCGATCTCGTCGAACAGCGCGGTGAAGCGCTGCGCCCACTCCACCGCCTCGGCGTGGTCGCGGACCTGCAGGATCGCGAACCCGGCGATGACCTCCTTCGCCTCGGCGAACGGCCCGTCGACCACGGTCTGCGTGCCGTTCTTGGCGCGGATCACCGCCGCGCCCTCCGAGCTCGGCCGCAGTCCCTCGGCCGCGAGCAGGACGCCCGCCTTGGTCACCTCGGTCATGAACCCGCCCATCCGGGCCAGGAACTCGGGCGTCGGCGACCAGGCGGCCGGGTCGGCGTCGTTGACCTTGTGCATCAGCATGTAGCGCATCGTGGATCTCCCTTGTCGTGGTCCAGCGTCTGTCAACGCGTCGAACGGCGGCCGCGGTTTTCGACACCGGCGCCGAACGAGAGTTCCGCCGCCGCGTCGCCGACCTCGCGGCGCAGGATCGGGTCGAGGGAGCGCTCGGCGAGCATGACCGAGGCGAGCCGTCGCGACCGGCCGGCGTACCGGGGGAACGCCTGCCGCACGATGAGCTTCGCGAACAACTGGTAGCGGCCGGACACCATCGCGGGCGCGTCGGCGAAGAAGCGCTCCACATAGGGGTCGGTGAGCTCCTCCTGGCCGTGCTGCCAGAAGCCGGCCGCGGCGGCCATCGCGATCCCGGCCCGCTCGTCGCGCACGATCAGCTCCCACGCCTCCGCCTTCGCGTCCGCGTCGGGCAGGGCGGCGCGGCACCTGGCGGCCTTCTCGGCGCCGCGGGTGCCGGGGTCGCGCCGGGACTCCGCGGTGACGTCGGCCGCGGACGCGGCGCCGAGCGCGGCGAGCCGGGCGAGCGCGTCCCAGCGCAGATCCTGGCTGACGACGAGGCCCGTGGCGCCGGTGGGCGCGGGCAGCAGCGGCGAGGACGCGGGGGCCGCCACGCCGGTGAGCACCGAGACCGGGGTGGGGGCGAGCCAGTCGGCGAGCGTCGGGACGTGCGGCGGCCCGGCGACCGTCGTCAGCGCGGTCGCGAGCGCGACCTGCCGCCCGCTGCCCGGCGCCGCCGCCGACAGGGCCGCGGCGCAGATCGCGGCGAGCGGGCCGAAGTCGACGAGCCCGCGCCGGGCGAGGTCGTCCCGGGCGTACGCGAGGACCTCGACCAGCACGCTCGTCTCCGGCTCGCCGGCCAGCGCGGCCTCCAGCAGGGTGAGGAACGCCTCGGGGGACAGCTCGCCCTCGCCGGCGGCGTCCATCGCCGCGGTCCACAGCAGCGCCCGCGCGTGGGGGTCGGCGATCGCGGGCAGGACGGATGGCAACGCCGCCAGGCTGGCGGGGTCGAGGAGCACCTTCGCGTAGGTGTCGTCGACGAGCAGCACGCCGCCCGGCGGCAGGCCGGACCGCCCGTCCGCCGCGACGGACCCGCCGTCGAGGGTGACGGGGACGTCCCGGACGCGTGCGCCGTGACGGTCGTACACCGTGATCCGGAACCGGTGCGGCCGCAGCGGCGCGCCGGTCTGCTCGACGGTCAGGCCCGACGGCCCGGGCACCGGGCGCAACGTGTTGAACCCGGTGCTGCGCAGCCACAGGTCGGCCCAGCCGTCGAGGTCGGTGCCCGCCACCGAGCCCAGCACGGCAAGGAAGTCGGCGAGGCCGGCGTTGCCGAAGCGGAAGCGCTCGAAGTAGGCGCGGAGCCCGGCGAGGAACACGTCGTCGCCGAGGAGCGCCGACAGCTGCCGCAGCGCCGCGGCACCCTTGGCGTAGGAGATGCCGTCGAAGTTGAGGAACGCGGCGGCGGTGTCGGCGACGTCGTCGGGCGCGACCGGGTGCGTGGAGGGCCGCCGGTCGGCGAGCATGCCCCAGCGCTCGCGCCACGCCGCGAAGTCCGCGGCGGCGCCGGGGTGGCGGCCGGTCTCGGCGGCGACCCGCCACCCCATCAGCTCGGCGAACGCCTCGTTGAGCCAGATGTCGTCCCACCACCGCAGGGTGACGAGGTCGCCGAACCACATGTGCGCCAGCTCGTGCGCCATGACCACGAAGCGGCGCAGCCGGTCGTAGTCGGTGGCCACGGTCCGGAAGAGGAACTCCTCCTTGAACGTGACCAGGCCCGGGTTCTCGACCGCGCCGCCCGGGAAGTCGGGGATGAACGCCTGGTCGTACTTGCCGAACGCGTATCGCACGCCGAAGAGCTCGTGGTAGCGGTCGAGGTTCGCGGCCGTGGCGGCGAACAGCTCGCCGGCGTCGGCGTCCAGGTGCGGCGCGAGGGACCGGCGGCAGAGCAGGCCGAGCGGGATGCCGTCGTGTTCGGCGGTACGGACGTGCCACGGCCCGGCGAGCACGGTGAAGAGGTACGGCGCGATCGGCGGGGTCGGCTCGAAGGCCCACACGCCGTCGCGGGCCTGGCGCAGCGGCGCGTTGCCGTGCACCGTCCACTGTGGAGGTGCGGTGACGGTCAGCGTGACGGGCGCCTTCAGGTCGGGCTGGTCGAAGCAGGCGAAGATGCGCTGCGCCTCGTCGAGCGGCGCCTGCCCGTACAGGTAGACCTCGCCGTCCTCGGGGTCGACGCTGCGGTGCAGCCCTTCACCGGTCCGCGAGTAGGCCGCCGAGAACGTCACCTCGAGCCGGTTGGCGGCGCGCAGGCCGGACAGCGGCAGCCGGTTGCCGTCCAGCGTGGCCGGGTCCAGGGTCCGCCCGTTGAGGACGATCCGCTCCGGCCGGACGTCTTTCATCTCCACGAAGGTGGCGGCGCCGGGTGAGGTGCAGGCGAAGTCGACGACGGTGCGGGAGACGTACGTGGCGGGGTCGGTGACGTCGAGGGAGACCGCGTATCCCCCGACGCGGACGAGTGCGGCTCGGGTCTGCGCCTCGACCCGGGTCAGGGCGCGGCTCGGGCTGATCATTCCCCGACGCTACCCGGACCGCGGCGGCGCAATGCGCCTACTCGGCCCGCGACAACGACAGTTCGCGCGGGTCCGGACCGGCGGCGGTGGCGGTCGCCCCGGGGGCCACCCGGCCGGCGAGCAGCGCGCCGGCGACCGCCGGCAGCAGCGCGATCAGGAACGCGGCGACGTAGGCGACCGGCCCGGCCGTGACGAGCGTGGCGAACACCGCCCCGCCGACCGCGAGCACCACCGTCGTCAGCAGCGAGTCGGCGACCGACAGGGCGGAGCTGTTGACGCCCTGCTCGTCGGCCCGGGACAGCTGCAGGACCAGCGTGGACGCCGTCGGGGACGCCAGCCCCATGCCGAACCCGGCGACGCACCAGCCGGCCACGACCGCCGCGACGGGGACGGCCGGCGCGACCAGCGCGACCGCCGACAGCACGCCGAGCGCGATCGCCGACAGACCGGTCCGCAGCCGCGCGGCGGGGCTGAAGCGCTGACCCTGGCGGGCCTGGATCCACGAGCCGGCGGACCACAGCAGCGCCCCGGCGGTGAGGGTGAGCCCGGCCAGCGACGGGGTGAGGCCGCGCTCGCGGGTGAGCAGCAGCGGGATGAACACGTCGGCCTGCATGAACGCGGCGCCGGCGAGCCCGCGGACGAGGATGACGCTCGGCAGGCCGCGGCGGGCGCCGAACGTGCCGGCCGGCACCAGCCGCGGTCCGCAGACGGCGACCAGCAGCAGCCCGCCGGCCACGAGGGCGAGCCCGCCGTGCTGGCCGCCCCAGTGCAGCAGCAGCACACCCGCCGCGACGCCGGCCGCCCACGGGAGGCGGACGCCCGCCCGGGCGCCCGGCGTGCCGGGGGTGCCGCCGATCCGGCGCAGGTGCGGGCCGATCACCGCGACGACGGGCAGGGTCGCGATCGCGATCAGCAGGAAGACCCAGCGCCAGCCGAGGTGCTCGACGATGAGCCCGGCGATGGCCGGGCCGACCACGGCGGGCAGGACCCACGCGGCGGACAGCGCGGAGAAGACGCGCGGGTGCGCCGACGCGGGGTACGCCCGCCCGACGACCACGTAGAGCGCCACGGTGATGAGCCCGCCGCCGAACCCCTGGACGAGACGGCCGGCGATGAGCGTCCAGATGCCGGTGGCGAGGCCGGCGCCGAGCAGCCCGAGGCAGAACAGCACGACGCCGGCGAGGATCGGGCGGGCCGGGCCGCGCCGGTCGCACCAGGTGCCGGCGGCGACGGTGGCGACGATCCCGGTCGCGAACGGCCCGCCGAACGCGAATCCGTAGAGGGCGAGGCCGTCGAGGGCCTGGGCGACGGTCGGCATGGCCGCCGTCACGGCCACCGCCTCGAAGGCGACGAACGTGACCAGCGTGACCATGCCGACCGTGAGCGCGTTGCGTTTCTGCACCTCGTCACGGTGCAACTTCAACAGCGGTTGAGGTCAACCCAGCGGCGCCGCCACCACCCACGTGGTGTCGGCCACGTAGTTGGCCGGGTTGTCCGACGGCCGGGCGCCGCCATTGGACGCGATCCACAGCTCGCTGTTGTAGTGCCGCAGGTACATGTCCGGGAAGTTGTACGACTGGAACCGCACCCCGGCCTTGGCGCAGAAGGTCGCGTCGGCGTTGAAGACCGCGGAGCCGTCGCTCGCCGCGAGCTTGACCCGGTAGTCGTTGTGGCGCAGGTACCGGCCGGGGAAGTTGCGCGACTCGAAGGAGTAGCAGCTGTTGTCGGCCAGGCCCGGCACCACGTCGAACGTGGCGTCCTGCCGGTCCAGCACCGGCGAGGAGGCGCTGATCTGGCTCAGCACGCCGAGGCTGGACTGGTGCCGCACGTACCGGTCGGTGAAGCCGGGCGTGGTGGCCCGCAGCGAGTGGAAGCCGCCGGTGACGGCGACGCCGGCGGTCCGGGTGGCGACGTGGGTGAGGCCGCTGCCGCCGCTCAGGGTGGTGGGCACGACGTGGTCGCCGACGGTGGTGCCGAACATCTTCTGCACGTGGTAGGACGGCGAGCCGTAGGAGCTGACGGCGTTGAAGCCGATCAGGTTCGACGACCACTGCCAGTCGTCGACCGAGGTGAGCGCCGGGGCGTAGGCGGCGCCCATGACCAGTCCTCGTTGGCGGTCGACACCGGCGCGCCCGGGCCGGTGGTGAGCGTGGTGGTGAACTTCTGCCAGCCGATGCCGAGGCCGGAGAGGCTCGACGTAGCGTGGACAGCACCGCCGGTGCTCTCGATGGTGACCGTGAGCGGACCGGTGAAGCCGGCGGTGGCCCGCGCCCAGAAGGCGACCTGGTAGGTGGTCGAGGGCCGGACGCCGATGCCGTAGAAGCCGCCGTTGGCGGCGCCGACGCGCTGCCCGGGGCCGTTGCCGGTGACGGTGAGGCGCAGGGCGCGCTGGTTGGCCGCGTTGAGCGGCCCGGCGGTGTCGGCGGCGATGCTGCCGGTGCCACCACCGGCGGTGACCAGCGACCACGACGAGAGCGGGTTGGCGGTGCCCTCCTTCATGGTGCCGTTGCGGACCACGTTGGCGAGCAGTCCGCCCTCCATCGAGTGGTTGATGTCCTCGATGATGTGGCCGAACTGGTAGGGCCCGACGCCGTGGTGGTGTGGTCGGCGTCGACGGTAAGCGTGGCGGCGGCGGCGAAGGCGGGCGTGACGACCGACACCACGACCGTCAATGTTATCGCTAACAGCAGCGGCAACGGATCTTGACCATGCGAGGAGCTCCTGGATTGCCGGCGGGCAACGCGGTCGGCCTGGAGGCGGTCCCACATCCAGTCAAGACCCTGGATGTTAACGCTCACTTCCCGGGACGCATTTCATCGCCCGTTGACATGCGCCGGCAATCAGGGTCAACATGTGTTGGCCAACAGTTGTTGACATCGACGAGGAGGATGCCATGAAAACCGTCGTCGTCGGCGCCGGGCCGACCGGGCTGCTGCTCGCTGGGGACCTCGCCGCCGCGGGCACCGACGTGACCGTCCTGGAGCGGCGCACCAGCGAGTCCAACCTGACCAGGGCGTTCGGCGTGCACGCGCGGACCCTGGAGCACCTCGACGCCCGCGGGCTCGCCGACGAGCTCATCGCGACCGGGACGCCGGTGTCGAGGCTGCGGCTGTTCAACCGCGTGCGGGTCGACCTCGGCGTGCTGCCGACCCGCTTCCCGTTCCTGCTGATCACCCCGCAGTACCACGTGGAGCGGCTGCTGGAGCGGCGGGCGCTGGACCTGGGCGCCCGCATCGTGCGCGGCGCGACGGTCACCGGGCTGCGCGGGGACGCGGTCCTGACCGAGGACGGGGCCCACCCCGCCGACTACGTCGTGGGCGCCGACGGCGTGCACAGCGCCGTGCGCGAGGCGATCGGCATGCCGTTCCCCGGCAAGGCGGTGCTGCGCTCGATCATGCTCGCCGACGTGCGGCTCACCGACGCGCCGCGGGACGTGCTCGCGGTCAACGCCGTCGGCGACGCGTTCGCGTTCGTCGCGCCGTTCGGCGACGGGTGGTTCCGCGTCTTCTGCTGGGACCGGCTCGCGCAGCGGCCCGACAGCGCGCCGCTGGAGCTCGAGGAGGTCCGCGACGTGACCCGCCGGGCGCTCGGCACCGACTTCGGCATGCGGGAGGCGCGCTGGCTGTCGCGCTTCCACAGCGACGAGCGGCAGGTGCCGCAGTACCGGCAGGGCAACGTCTTCCTCGCCGGGGACGCCGCCCACGTGCACTCCCCGGCGGGCGGCCTGGGCATGAACACCGGCCTGCAGGACGCGGCGAACCTGAGCTGGAAGCTGGCCGCGGTCGCGCGGGGGTGGGCCCCCGACGGGCTCCTCGACACGTACCAGAGCGAGCGGCACCCGGTCGGCGAGCTGGTGCTGCGCAGCAGCGGCGGGCTGATCCGCCTCGCGATGCTGCATTCCCGCGCCGCGCGGGCCGGCCGCAACCTGCTCGGCGGGGCGCTGCTGCACGTGCCGACGATCATGCGCAAGGCCGCCGGCACGGTGTCCGGCATCGGGATCGACTACCCCGACGCGCCCCGACAGCCCGACGTGCTCCTTCCTCCGGATTCGCGCCTGTACGAGCTGCTGCGGGCCGGACGGCACGTCCTGCTCGCACCCTCGGCGCCGGTCGGTTACGACGACCGTTTGACGTACGCGTCGAACGACCGTTTTGTCCTCGTCCGGCCCGATGGCCACACCGCCTGGACCGGCACAGAGCGGGAGCTTCCGGTCGCGCTGCGGCGCCACCTGGGCCCGCCACGGTGATCCGCGACACCCCCCGTCCACATTGCTCTTGACATGGGAGCGGTGATCCATGTGTCATGCCCGTCACAGAGCGGCTCTCGTTGGGTTGCCGCCGACGCCGGACCGCCGCCGCGGGCCCGGCGGCGGCGCACACGGGGACGACGGACGCGCCTGCGAGACGTGCCGGGCCCCGCGCCGCCACGGGGGGCCCGGCACCTCGCTTGTCCTGGTTGTGGCCCGGCCTCGCTTGTTCTAGTTGTGGCCCGGCCTCGCTTGTTCTAGTTGTGGCCCGGCCTCGCTTGTTCTAGTTGTGGCCCAGCCTCGGCTTGTCGCCCTCGCGCTCGACCACCACGAACTGGCCCATCATCCCCTCGTCCTCGTGCCGCAGGACGTGGCAGTGGAACATGTACGCCGTCGTCGGGTCGGCGTAGTCGGCGAACGCGGCGATCACCGAGTAGCGCCGGCCGGGCTGCAGGAACAGGGTGTCCTTCCAGCCGCCGAGCTCCGGCGGGGGCGCGGCGCCGTCGACCGACAGCACCTGGAACTGCACGTCGTGGATGTGGAAGCTGTGCGGGGTGTCGTGCCCGTTGGCGACGTTCCAGACCTCGGTGGTGTCCTTGACGACGACGGCGTCCACCCGGTCCATGTCCATCCCGTCGTCGTTGATGTCGCGGCCCTGGAACGTGAAGGTCCGCCGCTGCGCCGCCAGCTTCGGGTCCAGCCGCTGGATGTCGGCGAGCTTCTCCGGCAGCGTCCCGGCCTTCAGGTCGCCGGCCGCCCGCAGCTGCAGCACGTCGAACGAGTCGCGGCCGCCGTGGAACCTGCCGAGGCCGGTCGCCCGGCTGCGCAGCTCGACCCGCTCCCCCGGTCGCATCGCGACGACGACCTCGGCCCGCTCCCCCACCGACAGCCGCACGTGATCGGTCCTGTACGGCGCGGCGAGCAGCCCGCCGTCCGTGCCGATCATCGTGAGCGGGCGGCCGTCGGACATCGTGAAGTCGTACACCCGCGCCGTCGACGCGTTGAGCAGCCGCAGCCGCACCAGTGTGGTCCGCACGTCCAGGAACGGGCCCCGGGTGCCGTTGACGAGGATCTCGTCGCCGAGGATGCCCACGTCGCTGCCGAACCGGTCGCTCATGCTCAGCTGGTCACCGTCGAAACCCTTGTCCTGCACGACGACCGGGACGTCGTCGACGCCGTACTCGTGCGGCAGCCCGGCCGGCTGCTGGTCGTCGTCCAGGATGAACAGGCCGGCGAGGCCGCGGTAGACCTGCCGCTCGGTGCGGTCACTGGGGTGCGGGTGGTACCAGAGCGTCGCCGCCGGCTGGTCGACCGTCCACGCTGCCTGGTAGTCGCTGCCGGGCGGGATCGGGTGGTGCGGCCCGCCGTCGACCTTCGCCGGCAGGTGCATCCCGTGCCAGTGCACGGTCGTCGGCTCGTTGAGCCGGTTGTGCACGTTGACCGCGACCCGCTCGCCCCGCGCGGCCCGCAGGGTCGGGCCGAGGTAGCTGCCGTTGTATCCCCAGGTGCGGGTGTTCGCGCCGTGGCCGAGGTCGCTGGCGCCGGGCTGCGCGGTCAGGTCGAAGACCCGGGTGCCGTCCGCGCCGACGGTCGACGGCGCGAGCGGCGGGATCTTGAGCGGCCGGTCGAACGCGACCTTGCCCACGGTGTCCACGGCCGTGCCGGACACCAGCCAGACGACGGCGGCGACGCCACCCCCGCAGAGCAGGAGCAGCAGGCCCAGCCCACCGAGAAGCCACTTGCGCACCGTCGTCCCCTCACCGTTCGCCGTCATAGGTAGCTCTGCTACATGTAGCTTCGCTGCTCACGGCGGTCCCCACATCGGGGAAAACCTCAGGGACAACCCCCAATCGCACCGTCCCGGGCTCCGCGATACTTGGCGGGTGGTTATCGACGCGTACGTGACCTCGCTCGGCGCCGCGCTGCGCGGCCCGCGCGCGGCGAAGCGGGAGTTGCTGACCGAGGTGCGCGACAGCCTGCACGACGCCGCCGCGCACCACGAGTCGGCCGGCCTGCCGGCCTCGGCCGCGGCGCGGCTGGCCGTCGACGAGTTCGGCACGGTCCGCGAGCTCGCCGCGGACTACCAGCGCGAGCTGGCGCTGCTGCAGGCCCGCCGGACCGCCCTCCTCGTCGCCGGCGCCGTCGCCGCCCAGCAGGTGATCTCCGAGGTGGCGTGGCGGTCCGCGGCCACCGGCTGGTCGTGGCAGCCGAGCTGGGGATACATGGTCCTCGCCCGCACCGTCGACTACGCCGGCTACTCCGTCGTGCTCCTCGGCCTGCTCGCCGCCGTCGCCTGCGGGGCCGGCAGCCGCTTCGTCAGCGTCGGCGGCGGCTTCGCCCGCGCGACGGGGATGGCGGCGATCGCCGTCTGCGCGTTCTTCGTCCTCGGCGGGACGGCCCTGTCGGCGCTGAGCCCCACCTGGCACGCCACGACGTCCGCCAGCCTGTCCCCGCCGGCGCTCGCCGCGGCGATCATCACCACCGCGACGCCGGTGTGGATGGTGTATTCGGGGCTGCGCTGCCTGCGGGCCGCCGCCCCGACGCGGTCAGCCCTGGGCCGGCACCCGGTCCAGGAAGCCTAGGACCTGGTTGATCCGGCCGTCCGCGGCGACCGTGACCACGTCGAAGCCCGCGACCGGCGCCTCCTGTCCCGGCAGCCCCATCTCCCAGCCGAACCGCGCCTGGTCGTGGTGGCCGTCGACGGCGCCGAGCGGGGTGATGACGAAGCCCGGGAACTGGGCCTGCACGCCGCCGATCATCCAGTCGATCTCCGACTGGCCGCGGGCCGCCGCCATCGGGTCGACGAACGTCACGTCCTCGGTGAACAGCGCGTCGATCGCCACCCGGCGGGCCTGCGGGTCCGTCTCGTTCCACACCTCGATGTACCGCTTGACGATGCTCTCGTAGTCGCTCATGCCGTCCAGCCTGCCGACGCCCGCGCCCCCGGTCGATTCCCCGCGAGGTAATGGCCACGCTTCCGTCCGGGTTCGTACCATCGCCGCATGACCGGTTCGAAGCGGAGCGGAGGGCCGGGCATCATGAGCGCAGGTTTCAGTCAGGCCGGCGCCGGAGCACAGCGGAGGTGACGGCATGACGCAACCTGTGGGGGTGTTGCTCCGGGAATGGCGGGAGCGGCGCAGGCTGAGCCAGCTCGAGCTGTCGATCCAGGCGGAGATCTCGACCCGGCACCTGAGCTTCGTCGAGACCGGCCGCTCCAAGCCGACCAGCGCGATGATCCTGCGCCTCACCGAGCACCTGGAGGTCCCGCTGCGGGACCGCAACGCGCTGCTGCTCGCCGGCGGCTACGCGCCCGCGTACCCGGAGGGCGGGCTCGACGCGCCGCAGCTGCGGGCGGTGCGGGCGTCGCTGCGGCAGGTGCTGACCGGGCACGAGCCGTTCCCGGCCGTGGTGGTGGACCGGCTGTGGACGATGCTCGACGCCAACGCGCCCGTCCACCGGCTGGTCGCGGGGGTGGCGCCGGCGCTGCTGGAGCCGCCGGTCAACGTGCTGCGCCTGTCGCTGCACCCGGACGGGCTCGCGCCGCGGATCGTCAACCTCGCCGAGTGGCGGGCGCACCTGCTGGGCCGGCTGGACCGCCAGGCCCGCACCACCGGCGACCCCGCGCTGTCCGACCTGCTGGCGGAGCTGTCGGCGTACCCGGGCGGCGACGGCCCCGCGCCCGCCCCGCACGACGTCGTGGTGCCGCTGCGGATCCGCCAGGACGGCGTCGAGCTGCGGTTCTTCAGCATCACCGCGGTGTTCGGCTCGCCGCTGGACGTCACCGTCGCGGAGCTCGCCATCGAGTCGTTCTTCCCCGCCGACGCGGCCACCGCCACGGCGCTCGGCACGGCGCTCGGCGCCGCCTGACGGTGGCACGTTTCTGGGATTCGACGAAGTGCGGCCGGCCGTAACGTCATATGCATCGCAAGGCCACACCGAAGAACTTCCCACACCAGAAGGAGCACCAAATGAGCGAGTACGACGGCGGCACCGACTACGGTCACGTCGAGACCGGCGAGAACCACGAGGCGCTGGACCAGCTGCACCAGGTCGACGCCAGCGAGAACAACTACGACTCGCAGTTCAACGTCTACGAGCAGGACCACGCGTCGGCCGAGAACACCAGCTTCGACCAGGGCCACCACATGTCCTACACCGACCCGAGCGGCGCGCAGTACGAGG